>JAFQNZ010000223.1 GCA_017395715.1 Clostridia bacterium
CATCAACAAGCAGATGTCTGCATCCGATGTCCGGCAGACCATCAGACTGACAGCGCAAGCGGACAATGCGGCATACAAGCGCGTCCGCGTCAGACTGCCTCAAGACCCCGGACAGGCCGGCAAGGAACAGGCAGAATCCTACATCAAGTTCCTGTCGGGGTTCGATGTGGTGACACGCCTCGAGTCCGGCAGCAAGCAGACAAGAGCCGAGCCTATGGCGGCACAATGGCAAGCCGAAAACTTCGACATCCTGCACGGTGAATGGAACGAGCCCTATCTCGTACAGATGGAGCAGTTCCCGGATGGAGCACTCAAGGATATGGTGGACGCATCCGCCAACGGCTTTGCCGAAATCGAGCTGAACAATACCTTCAGCTTGAACAGTCTAATTTGATTATACCGAAAAGAGGTGAGAGAGCATGGGAGACAAAAAGAAGCCGAGATCGCAGGCTCAGATAGACCGTATCGACCGAGTCATGCGATACGCTGATCTGATACAGAAACAGACCGGCAAGGCTGTCAGACCGTTCCGAGCAGACGGATATGTGAACCTGCTGAACAGGTACGGCACATCCAAGGACACCTCGGAGCACTACCAGTTCGCTCCCGAGCCTGCTGTTCCCGATGACGTTCTCTCGATGTTCTACGAGGGCAACGGCTTATTTTCAAAGATCATAGACACCCCTGCTGAAGAAGCTGTAAAGCACGGGTTTACACTGGCAGATGTCACGGATCAGACGATTCTTGATTTCTGCTACAGCGCACTCGATGAACTGGATTGGGAAGAAACCGCGATGACCGCCATCAAGTGGGCGCGTCTTTTCGGCGGTTCCATCGCCGTCATGCTCATCAACGACGGGCGCGGTATCGACGAGCCCCTTGATTGGAGCAATATTCAGTCGATAGATGACATTCGCATCTATGACCGCTCGCTGATTACCCCCGACTACAGCAGTATGTTTTCGTATGACCCACAGGATCCGTTCCGCACGAGAGGCAGTCGCCTTGGTATGCCGGAGTATTACACGGTGTTCAGCCGATACGGAAACTTCACGGTCCACGACAGCAGATGCCTCGTGTTCCAAAACGGTGTGCTCCCCGAGAACTGCACGAACTCCGTGTATCAGCTTTGGGGTATGCCCGAATATGTAAGGATTCACAGAGCCATCCGCGATGCGGAGCTTGCTCATTCGAGCGGACCGAAGATGCTGGATAAATCGGTGCAGGCGATCTACAAGATGAAGAATCTTGCGATGGAGCTTGCGACTGAAGAAGGCGAAGACCGCGTACTGAAGCGCCTCCAAGTCATCGACATGGCGAGGGGTATGCTGAACAGTATCGCAATCGACGCGGAGGGCGAAGATTACGACTTCAAGTCCTTCCAGCTCGCAGGCGTATCGGACGTTATGGACGCCGCCTGCAACTATTTGAGCGCACTCACATCCATACCTCAGACTACGCTTTTCGGTCGTTCTCCGGCTGGTATGAACGCCACCGGCGAGTCTGATATGGAGAATTTCTACAACTATGTGCAGAGGATTCAGAAGCGTATGCTTCGAGGAAACCTGCGCTACCTGCTTTCCGTTCTGTTCCAAGCAGGCATGGCTACAGGCGAGATCGGCGAGATTCCCAAGATCAACGTCAATTTCAACCCGTTGTGGTCCATGAGTGACAACGAACAGGCAGACCTCGACCAAAAGAAGGCACAGACTCAGCAGACAAAGGCACAGACGGCGCAGATCTATGTGGATATGGGAGCGATTGACCCCACCGAAGTCCGCAAAAAGCTCGCCGAATCGCAGGAGTTTGACGTTGAGAATATGCTCGATGGTACAGAGGATGACGAAGATCTGTTCGCTGAAATGGCAGAACAGCTCGCGCACCAGTCCAACGAAGGCGAAGAGCCTACCGAGATCGAGACCGAAAACGGAGTGGTCGAAGAAGGAAACTCGCCCGACAGCGCACCTGCGGCTACAAAGCTGCCTCAAGACATGACAGAGGAAGAGCTCGCAGAAGCCGAGCAACGCCCCGAAAACGAGGACAATGCAGAAGACATCCATTTACCCCCGGACGAAGGAAAACCCTTTTCTGTGGGCGTAATTGTGGTCTCAGACGGTCGTATTCTGACTGGCAAACGCCACAATGATTTCGGGTACGGTCTGATCTGCGGCCCCGGCGGTCACGGCGAAAAAGGCGAGACACCCGAACAGGCCGCTTTCAGAGAGACCGAAGAAGAGTTCGGAATCAGCCCGAGAGAGCTGATCCCTCTCGGAATGGGTCCAACCGAAAGCGACACGGGTTTGCAGCCTTATATCTTCCTGTGTCAAGACTTCGAGGGAGAACCGACGTGCGTTGACCTTGAAATGACTGCACCGACATTCCGCAGTCTCGAAGAGCTCGACTTACTCTCCCCCTCTCTGTTTCAGCCGTTCGCAGACAGCTTGACATTGCTGAAAGAGTGCCTGTCGGAGCCCTCAAACGATGATATTTCTGCAAATTCTATTGACAAATCAACGGATTCGGATATAATAGATAGTGACCTTGCAACCGACGAGGGCAACTCGAAATCCGGCAACAAAAACCATAAAGGCAGACCCGGACACAGAGGCGGCTCTCTCCCCTCGGGAACGACCGAGCAACTCAAGGCGGCATTGGACGGCGGAGAAATCAGCACGAAGCTGATTGCAAAGCGACAGTCCAAGCATACCAAGGGAAGCAAACGATATAACGACGAGGTCGCCAAGGGCAACAAGGTCAGTGTCATAACTCTCTCTGATGAGGAAGTGCAAAAGGTGATAGACCAACACTCCGGCAAAGGTCATGTTTACTGCCACAACGGGCATTACAAGGAAACCTTTGAGCACACTTCGCCGCTCGGAACGTATGTAAGTGAGGACGGTACAGAATCCGAAACCACGAGAGGAACCATCCACTACTCGAAGGATGGAAGTCACTTGGTCCCTGCAAGACCAAAGAAAGGCGGTAAGTGATGAGCATACTCGAACTCATGATTCAGAGCGAGCAGAAACAGATCAAATACGTTGACAAGGACGGAGTCGAACATAAAGGCTATGTCGATGTGTACGAATCACGATATGACAACGACGGAGAAGCCTCCATTTGCTTTGCCGGAGAAAATGGCGAAATGCTCATCGTCTACGAGAGCGAGATAGAGTCCATCGAGATTCTTGATGAGGGCAACGGAGATGAGCAAGAAACATAAGTGTCCCGTC
>JAFQNZ010000224.1 GCA_017395715.1 Clostridia bacterium
GCAGAAGCAACCGCGCTGAAGCCGAAGAGAGAACCCAAGGCGGAGAAACCCGCCGAAGACACGCAATTATCGCTGTTCTGATGCAGACAAATAGGTCTGCTGTGCAGAGCGGCAGACCTTATATCCGGGACTGGTGAATAGTATCACGCGCATCTTCCCGATGCGAGTTCCTGCCTCGCAAGCGGGGTCCCGGTCCAATACCCGGAGCTGGTGAATGTATCGCGCCCATCTTCCCGATGGGAGTTCCCACCTCACCGTGGGGCTCCGGTCCATAAGTGAAAACCAAGGCAGTCTGAACAGGCTGCCTTTTGTTATGCCATTGAGAGGAGATGCCGATGAAGAAAATCGGACTGGTGGTTGCGGTTGAGATCGGCGCAGCCTTGAAGAAATACGGAACGCCGCAGATCGACGAGAGACACGGCACACTCATTTATCAAACTGGCGCTTATACCCTGTACGTCCAGTGTAGCGGCGCAGGTGAGATTTTTGCGGCAGCGGCAACCCAAACACTCATCGACCTTTTCAACGTCGATTTGGTGGCGAATTACGGGGTTGTAGGTGGTCTCACGAGCGAGATGCAGGTTGCGAAAACCTGTGTGGTGGAGAAAGTCGTGCATTACGACAGGGACACTTCCTCAGTCGATGAGATCGAGGTCATGCGGTATGCAGAGTATGACAGCAAGTTCATTCCGACAACCGAGAGCCTTGTAAACGAAGCTGTGAGAAGATACCCCGAACTGTGGCGAGTAACCTGCGCTTCGGGAGATAAGTTCATCAACGGCATTGCAAAGAAGAAGACCCTGCGATACGCCTGCTTCGCGGAAATCTGCGACATGGAGTCTGCGGCAATCGTGCTGATCTGCAACAAGAACAAAGTACCTTGCCTGCTCATCAAGACGGTATCTGACAGCATCGTAGGCGGCGCGGAGGAATACAGGAAGGAAATAGACCGGGCGTCTGAGCTTTGCTTGGATGTTCTCGGCGGGATCATAGAGGGGCTGTGATCCGAAATAAATACGGTTGAATGAGCGGCGGGAGTGATCCTGCCGTTTCCTCATTATCAACCGATTACAGGAGGTTTGACAGATGGCTTTTTTCATGAATCCGGGCGAGATGTTCCTCGGATGTTTGAACGGAGTCGAGCAGAAGTTTCTTGTGAAGCTCATCAGAACTGCACAGCAGTCCGGCTACACGAGGTTTGTTGAACCGTGTGCGGGAACATTTGCGATGGCAAACCTCGCCGTAAGGTCGGGGTTCAAGCCCGAGCAGATCGAAACGAGCGACGTTTCCATGATGACATCGGTAATGGGATACGCCATCACCGGGCAGTCGCTTGAGCCGCTCGAAATCCACGCACAGGGATTCACCGACGAGGAGCTGCTTGATCCCGCGACCGCGCTTTTCGCTCAGATCTATTTGAGGACATCGAAGAGCGCAGGAAACGAGTATTTCCACAATATGCTCGTGGATCTTCGCACACGAAAGGCGGAACACATTGAAAGCATCCGCAGACAGATCGAGGTTACAAAGAATCTGCTCGGTGGCATGAGTTACCGCCCTCTCGATATGTGGGATCATCTCGAAGAGGTGCTCGACGATCCTCATGCGCTTGTGGTAGCGAATCCACCCACCTACTTTGCGGGTTACGAGAAGTTCTACGACACGCAGGGCAAGATGACGTGGAAGGAGCCGCCTTACAAGATGTTCGATCCCGAGACGGGACACAAGGATCTGTTCGAGAAGTGCATGAACGCAAAAGCGTTGGTTCTGTGCTATCAAGAAAAGCGGTCGGGCGAAGCGGTAGGCTTCCCCATTTTCGCGCGTTCCGGCACAAGAGCGGATCTTAATTCGTACATCACAACCAACCGAGAAGACGAGGCGGTCGCTCTTGCAAACGGCAAGAAGATCAAGCGCCCCACAGAGGGTAAGCTCGAGCCGCTTCCTTGCAGTATGCTCCCGAGGGACTATGAGATCACCGAAAAGAGTGAAATCAAGATCATCCCCGTAAGCGGAGCGGTCACTCAGTATTACCGTATGCTGTGGACCCACAATTTCGTGGGATCGCAGGCGACCTACAACCGCGTCGTTCTGATCGACGGTTATGTGGCGGCGGTGTTCGGCATCTCTAAGATGCAGGCTGAGTCGATCTTTGTGTGGTATGTCATGAAGCAGCCGCACAAAACCTACCGTCTCGGCAGACTGTGCTATATGCTGGCACAGAATCGCGGGTTTGTAGATACTCTCCTTGATGACATCGAAAAGGAAAAGGTCGTCAAGATGAGGACTGCAATGCTCACGAAGTACGCCGAGAACAAAGAAGTCAGAGGCATTATGAAACTTGTCAACCGACAGGAAGACAAGGAACATGGATACAAGCTCACATACGAAGCTGATTTGGTCGAGGGGCGCGATGAATCGGCTACGCTTATCGAATGGTTAAGGAGGGAAAAGAAATGGCTGGAGAGCAGAACACAGGCTACGAAATGATTTATGACATGGGTACAGGTCTGATTATCGCAAAGGTACAGATCGACCGCGTCAAGGAGCAGGACATCAATGCTCGAATCATGAAAAAGGAGATGCAGGATCAACTGACCGCCAACATCAAGAAGAGGGGTCAGCTTGAAAGTCTCCCTCTCTTGGTGAAGAACGGCGACACAATCGAGATCATCTCGGGCCATCACAGAATCAAGAGCGCAAGAGCCGCAGGACTCAAGGAGATCATCGCGATTATCGACGTCAGCGGTTTGTCCCGGAGCAAGATCGCGTCCAAGCAGCTTGCTCATAACGCCATTTCGGGGTTTGATGACGAATCGACCCTGCGTGAAATCTGCAAGATGCTCGACGATGTCGATGATATGCTCGAGAGCTTCATCGGCAAGGACATCATGGAAGAGCCGCTTGAGCAGTACGACAAACTGCTGTCTCCGGCGGTGCAGTTCGACTTCAAGAACATCACGTTTTCGTTCCTGCCGCACCAAGTCAAGGACATGGATACACTGGTTAAGAACCTTGAGCACTCCGCGCCCGAGATCATCGGCGTAGCTCCATACGAACAGTGCAAGTCGTTCGTCGAAGCACTGAGCAAATATCAGAAGTTCTCCGACATCCGCAACGTGGGTGCGGCGATCCACTCTATGATACAGGCAGTCACCGAGAAAATGGATGACGCAGGTTACACAGAGGAGGAAGACTGGACCTACCTTACGAAGCTGTTCGGAAGCAATGCGATCCCGGCATCCTCTGCCGAGATCATCACAAAGGCAATCAAGAAAGCGGAAAAGGAAGGCATGGTGACGACCAAGAACAGATGGGAATGGATCGTCAATATGGCTTCGGAATATCTCGAAGGAAAGTGAGTGAAAGGATATGCCGGCGCAAAGTAAATACAATCCGAAGTATCATGATGACTGGGCTTGGTCGCTGGCTATCAAGGGTGCTAATTGATGAAATCCGGCTCTGACACGTATTCCCAGGTAATGAAATCCGTGCTCTTGATTATCATATTCAGATCGCCGCTGTAGGCGCCGCTGTAATAATATTTTACCCCGTTTTCCACTCTTTCGGTGAATTTTTGCATAATTCCGATATCGCTGTACATCTTTTTATGCCCAAGACCGTTGCACGCAAGAGCTGAAATTATTCCGGTGGAGCTGAAATCGTTTACGACCTTTCCGACCTTTAAGCGGTTTACGCCGATTTCTCCAAGGGTCTTGGTGGGAATATCAAAGCTTCTGTAAAGTCTGTAGTAATTTTCGCCCACCTTGGCTGTCCAGAGAATCATCAAGGTATTATCATTTACTCTTGCAAAGATAGTATCATAAACCATATTTACTCTTTCGCTGCAAAGTGTGTCGCCAACGGTCATAACGTCCACAAAAGTCTTTTGATCCACGTCGTCACGGGGGCAATACACGATTCTTGCCGTCTGATTTCTCGGATTTTCCTCGGCGCATTCCTTATTGGCGTAATAGGTCATATAGATAACGCCGTCGATAAGTGCGAAGGTTGAAACGTGCACCATTTTGTCGCAGGCTGAATTTTCAAAATCCGAAATGAACTTTTCCTCAATTTCCCTTGCAAATTCATCGCCCTTTTCAAAGCACAGAGGATCCACGTCGCAAACGTTGATTACGCCTGCCGCGTTTTCGATCTCTCTGCCCTCTATCAAGGTCTCTTCCCCTTCAAAGACTGCATCTTTTCTGAAAATATTTTCACTTGCTTTCATTTGCTTTTCTTCCTTTCCTTTACAAAAGATATGATTATGGAGCATATTGCA
>JAFQNZ010000004.1 GCA_017395715.1 Clostridia bacterium
AGTTTATAATTCTTTCCCGATTGGCTCAAATTTTTGATAACATCTACAAGATTTGTTGTTGCATAATATCCACTGATCGAGCCGTGATCTTTTTCAATCTTTTCCAATGTTTCAATATTCGCTTTAAGACTCTGCATCTGTCGTTTAATTTGTCTGTTACCGCAATGGATTTTTGTGATTTCATCAACAAGAATGGTAGGATTCGCCTTCTTTAACAAATCAATATCATAATGGCTAAATATCGAATCAATCTTCAGACGATTGTCGTAGATGGGCTGCCACGGACGATTGCTTGAAAGCTGAGCGTAAATCATAGCTTTTACATGATCCGGCAAAGCAAGAGAGGTCACAGAAACTGTCGAGGGATCAGGTGACGATGCAAAACTTGCATTAGCCAAGGCGCGCTTTTGCATAACTTCGATATCCTCAATTTCTTTCTTGTAATCATAACCTGCCTTTGTCATAGTATCAATAATCTGCTGAATTTCGGGGTATTTCATAACTAATCTCCTTTTTTATTGCGTAACAAATAGTGAATGTATTTTTGTAAGTTTTTGTCCAATTGTATCACTATTATAACATACACATCGAAAAATTACAAGTTACTATAGGCGGAGCAACTTATGATTTATTCCGTATCGTTTAGGAAACGAACGATACCACCCGTCATCGATCCAACGATGTACCATATGACACTTGCCACCAAACATGATCTTTTCGATATCTAACGATGCCAAAACATCTTCCTCAAGAACAAGTTCTTCAATACCGTCAAGTTCATATAACGGTGAAAGATCCGTCGTTTCATTTTGTCCCAAATACAAAACCGATACGTTCTTCAAACCCTTCAGAAATGAATAATCGGATATTTTGTTGCGGTGGATAAACAAAACTTCAAGATTCGGGATTTTTGTTAATACACTTCCATCCTCCATTGATGTACCTATCAAGGTTAGTTGTTTAAGCTGTGTATAGTAAGTAAGGAACGAAAAATCCGTAATTGCATCGCCTTCAATGCGAAGTGACTCAATATTCACGTATTTTTCAAGCTCTTTCATAGACAGAGGACATCTATTTTCTATGGCAAGCTTGGTTATTTTGTCATAAGCATTTTCCTCGATGATTCGTTTGATCAGACGGTCTTGATATTTACTGCTTCCACCATATACAAGATATTCTTCTCCGGACAAGACTTTTCTGTATTGTTCCTCAAAAATGTCATACTCTTTTTTGGAATATCTTGTGTGAAGTGTGTTAGACATTTCTTTAAGCTTTAACCTCAGATGCTCAGGAGATTTTATTTCCACAGCATCGGCATTTTCAAGCGCCCAACGGATAGCATCTTCTTCAGTGGCGTTCGCTTTTACTTCTATCAACTCTTCACTTGCATCAAATCCGGTAAATTCTTTTGTAAAAAATTCGGGATCGTGTTCGGCGATCTTTTGGCGAATACCGGTTACCGTTTTCAAGGGCGAAACATCATCTTCCGCATATGGGCTGTTGCCAAAAGCTTCAAAGGCTCGATGTGCAGCTTCTTTTTTTATGTAGAATGTAATTTCTTCTTGGTTTGTTTTAGCAATAATGTAGGGATCGGTATTTAAATACGAGTTGGCATTTTGTGTATCAGACATAAGGGCATCCCTGTTAGTGAGCTTTCTTCCTATTCTGACATTCTCCATCAAATCTATTCTGATAAAAGCGGACGAATTTGTAGTTACACTCTTTTCAACCGCAATCAAATAATACTTTCCATTTTGAAAGACCGTTTTTAACGGAATAATTGTTCTTGTCGGCATTTCAGTATCACTCGCAAGCAGACGCGAGCGATAGTCATTGAATGTAAGATATTTCTTATCGGCAATACTACGGTTGATCTGTTCGATATTCGAAAACAGTGTATCTATTTCTATATTGGAATCAAGAGACCTATCGTCAATGATTCCAAGGGCACTTAATCTTTCCTCAACCAAGTCATCGCTTGGCACAGTTTTTCCATACACGACTTTTTTTATTTGAGATAATGCGATCTCTTCAATATGATTCGATGATACGGCATAAACGTATTGCATGCCATCTTTTCCGGATACTTTATGTACAGAGGCTGATAATACTTGCTCTTTTCCGTCAGATTCAAAAGTAATTTCGACGCTTTTTTCTCCGTCAATAGCATCCGTTAATTTATTACGCACGGAACGAAGAAAGTCATTTTCGTTTTTATAATCATTGGCGCTTTTTTGAAGTTGAGCAGTGATTTTCTCTTTATCCCAAATATTTAAAGAATTCAATAATTTTGAAACAAAAGCATCGTTAGCTTCCGAAGATAATAATTGAGTAGAAGAAACCATGTCAACAAGGAATTTGATCTCATTGGGCGTACAATAATTATGCGCAAGGATAGTCTTGTGCCGTGCTTTGCTACCATCATAGTACCATTTTTTCACTTCATTAGCCTTAGAGGTTTTGGGTTTTGTTTCTACAACAAGGCCGGGCAAATGTGCTACAAGAGCACGGGTATGACGCGGTATACTATTTCGATCGTCTTTTGAGAGCTCAATATCTGCTGTTTCCTTGAGCTTTTCCTTAATTTCCTTTTCCGTCATAGGGTGATCTTTGTTGCTGTATTTTCGCAGGATTTCAAAAATATAAATTGACAACAGCGAGCTGATCGTTGCAACTTTTTGATTACTACGGCTCATCGCGTTCCTCCTCATGTTTGATAACACCATTATAGCATATCAAACGTTTCTATTTAGTAACATGTTTTATTGTGTTATATTGTATCATAATACAACGTTTGTGTCAAGATATAAATCTTTCGGTAATAGTCATTATACTTTATACCAAGCTGTCATTCAACACCGCTCCCATGTTCGACTCCCCATTTCTTGCTTTTCTTCCAAACAAAAAAACACCGCACAAGCGGTGTTTTTCGTTTTGGTGGAAGCGAGGGGAGTCGCTCTCGCCTGCGGGCTCGGTCCGGTCGCGGATCTGACAGCCCACCGGGCTGTCATTCAACACCGCTCCCACGTTCGACTCCCCTATTCGTTTGTTTTCATCAAAACAAAAAAACACCGCACAAGCGGTGTTTTTCGTTTTGGTGGAAGCGAGGGGAGTCGAACCCCTGTCCGAAAACCGATTCACGGAACTTTCTACGAGTGTATGTTACCTATTCAAATTCCCCGCAGAGCACCCGATAACCGGGGCGCATCCTTGGGTAGCTTTTTTATGCGTGACTGCTTCAAAAGCAAACAGGCAGTGCACGTGCATCACTAAGTGACGCCCAAACGGAAGCCGTGATCCTCTTCCGCAGGACGAGCCGCAACTTAGGCAGCCAGAGCTAATTTATTATTGTTAGCGTTTAATTTTAAGTGTGGACCTTTATAGAGATTGTCCGGCTCTACTCGCTTATCCCGCTTCACAATCCCCGTCGAAACCTTTACGCCCCCATGTGAAGCATTCTTCCCTATTATACTCATCAAACTCGTGTTTGTCAAGAGCCAAAATCAGTAAGTAGAAATGCCTCTGTAACTATATTGTATTGCATTGTAGCGTTAATCGTCGTAACGGTTGCGGCTTCTGAATTCCCTTTCAATTTCTCGGTTGGCTTGTTTAGCGGCTTCGACATCGCGCTTGTCATACAGCTTTTTACCGCGACAGAGTCCAATTTCCATTTTCAGGTTCTTACCCGAAAAATAAAGCGAAAGCGGTACAAGTGTATAACCCTTTTGTGTCACAAGACCAAACAGCTTGAGGATCTCTTTTTTGTGCATCAGAAGTTTTCTGTCACGATACGGATCTTTATTGAATATGTTTCCTTTTTCGTAAGGACTAACGTGCATACCGTAAACAAACATTTCCCCGTTTTCCACGCGGCAATAGGAGTCTTTTAAGTTGACACTTCCCTGGCGGATGCTTTTTACTTCAGTTCCAAACAAAGCAATGCCCGCTTCGTAGGTTTCATCCACAAAATAGTCATGGTATGCTTTTTTATTCGTGGTAACGATTTTTCCTTTTGCCACTTTTCATTCAGTCCTTTCGTTCAAGTATTGACCACGTCTTAAAAACTTAGTCAAGTATCTCCTTGTAAATAACCCCTTTGGGAACACCTCTGTCTTTGGCAGTCTGCTTGATTGCATCCATTTTGGAAAGCCCAAGCTTAATGTAATGCTCAACTTGCTCCAAAACTGTCATATTGATCCAAAACTCGCCGTCATTCGAATCGGGCGCACCTTCCACAACAAGCACATACTCGCCGCGCGGAGAATGCTCTTGATAATACGAAATGGCAGTCCTGAAATCACAGCGCATGATCTCTTCATTGAGTTTTGTCAGCTCACGGCAAAGCGAAACTTTTCGGCTCTCTCCAAAAGCTTCCGCCATCAAAGCCAGCGTTTCGATCAAATTATGCGGAGCTTCATAAAAAACCATCGTACGCTTTTCGGTTTTCATATCCGAAAGGTATTCGCGCTTGTCTTTGGCTTTTCCTTCCAAAAAGCCTTCATACACAAAACGGCGTGCCGAAAGCGCCGAAAGCGCAAGCGCATTGATCATGGCACAAGCACCGGGGATCAGCGTCACGGGGATGTTTTCCTCAGCGCACAGGCGAACCATGTCTTCACCGGGATCAGAAATCGCAGGTGTTCCCGCGTCGGTCACAAGCGCCCACGCCTTTCCTTCTTTGAGCGAAGCAATGATCTCCTCTCCTCTTTGGCGCTTGTTGTGTTCAAAATAACTGATCAGAGGCTTGGAAATGCCGAAGTGTGTCAGAAACTTCAATGTATTGCGCGTATCTTCCGCAGCAATACAATCCACCTCCGAAAGCACCTTCAAGGCTCGCTCGGAAACATCAGCAAGATTGCCGATCGGGGTTGCCACAAGATACAAAACACCAGGCAAAACTTTATTCTTTTCCTCACGGCTTGTCATATTGCTCATGGAAAACTCCGTTCTCGTAGATATATTTCATGTCGGGCGAATCTGTTCCGTCCGAATTCTTTAATAGCAATGGCTTGGTTAAAAAGAGTCCCGAAGCGCCGCCTTTTTTCGCTTCGATCAGCACAAGTGACGGGGCGTGTTCGCTGTCTCTATACACATAAGTCATGCGTTTTGGCTCAAGCGAGGCCTCTCTTAACGCCAAAAGCAGATCCACAAGCCTGTCGGGTCGGTACACCACATAAAAACTCCCGCCATATTTGAGAAGTCTTGATGCCGCCAAACAAAAATCTTTGATTGTGCCAAACACTTCGTGTCTTGCAATGAATTTTTCGGAATCGCGGTTCTGAAATCCGCTGTCAGTTGTCATGTACGGCGGGTTGGAAAACACAACATCAAGTTCTCTGCCAATTTCTTTGGCAGAAAGCTCTCTCACATCACAACAAATAACCTGCATGGAAGAACGAAGCTGATTCTCAGCCGCATTTCGTGCAATCAGATCGGCAAAAGACGCTTGAACTTCTACCGCATACACAAACGAAACCTTCTTTTTCGCAAGCGATAACAGCGAAATAATGCCTGTCCCCGCCCCAAGATCGGCGGCAACAGCGTTTTTCTTGGCTCGCATATAAGCATACAAAAGGTAGGCATCGCTACCGAATGTCAGCCCGTTCTTTTTCTGAATGAGGCTTATGTTTTCGTTAACTTTATCAAGTCTTTCGTCAAAATTCATCATAATACCGCCACGACGGGAAAAGGGCGATGCATGGTAATACCAGCCATCACCCTTTTCGTTTGAATGTAATCGAATTATTCAGCCTTAGGAGCGCCAACAGGGCAAGCACCTTCGCATGCGCCGCAATCGATGCATTCGTCAGCGTTGATGACATATTTGCCATCTTCTTCTTTGATTGCACCAACAGGGCATTCATCTGCACAAGCACCGCATCCGATGCATTCATCAAGATTGATTTTGTAAGCCATAATAACACCTCCGTTATTTGATGCCTTCATTATACATCACAAAATTGCAATTGTCAATTCTTTTTTATTTTTTTTCAGAATTATCTTTCTTTTCCTGCACACTACCAACCGAAAATGCGTTTCCGGGACGGGATTTGATCTGACCAAAGCGGTTGCGGCCGCCTTTTTTGATCGAATTGCTCGGCATCGGTGCATAGTTCTTTCGGTTATCTCCGTCGGAAGACGCCGTAGCCGGAGCGGGATTCTTTTGCGTTGCAGGCTGAACTGCAGGCTTTTCCTTTACCGTTTCGGTTACCTCTTTTTTCTCGCTGCCGTGTTTTTTGTGGTGATGGCGGTTGCGGTTGTGCTTGTTGTGCTTGCCGCCGTCTTGCGCGGATACTTCGGCGGGTTTGTTTTTCTCTGCAGGCGAAACTGCCGCATTCACTTTGTCGTTACCGGTACTTTCCTTGGTCGGCTGTTCGCCCTTCTCTATTCTGTCCTTGTTGCGGTTTTTGTTGTGATGCTGATTCTTTTGGTTTTTCTTTTCGTCTTTTTCGTCTTTTTTGTCTTCTTTGGGCGTGTTTTCAACCAAAGCGGCATCGTGTTTCTTGCGCCTATCTTCATAATTGCCCCGACGCTCGTTGGATACAGGCCTTGGCCCGCTTGCCGTCTTTGTTTCGGGGGCTGATTCGGGTTTGTCGGCTACAGCAGGCGCACTCTTATCAAACGGCTTGAGAACCGAAAGATGATACTGCTTGGGTTGCTTTTCGTTTTCATTCGAAAGCATAACCTTAACAATACTCTGAAGCGGCTTGAGTTCAGTCACCACACCAACCCCGTCGGGGGTAACAACGGTCGTATCCACCTTCGGCATTCTGCGAAGCTCTTCTTGATAGGTGTCATATTCATAGCGCAAACAGCACATCAGTCTGCCGCAAGCACCCGATATTTTGGCAGAATTCAGTGACAAATTCTGCTCCTTTGCCATTTTGATCGAAACTTGAACAAAATCGGGCAAGAAGGTATTACAGCAGAAAGGTCTTCCGCAAATACCAAGCCCTCCCATGATTTTCGCTTCGTCTCGAATACCGATCTGACGAAGCTCAATTCGTGTTCTGAAATAACCCGCAAGGTCTTTCACAAGCTCACGGAAGTCCACGCGGTCATCCGATGTAAAATAGAAAAGTAGCTTGGAATTGTCAAATGTATATTCCACATCGATCAGCTTCATATCAAGCTTATGATCAAGGATCTTCTTTGCGCAGACATCAAACGCATCCTTTTCCTTTTCCCTGTTGGCTTCGTAACGCATATCATCGTTTTTGTCGGCAATACGAATCACATTTTTTAACGGAAGAACAAGTTCTTCGCGCTTCACTTTAGCATTTGTCAGCGTTACTTTGCCGTATTCAAGACCGCGCGCGGTTTCCACAATGGCATTATCGCCCTCTTTGGCAACACAACCGTTAGCGGCAAAATAATATATTTTCGTTGCTCCGCGAAAAGAAATACCGATGATTTCCACAACCTCGGGCAACTCGTCATGAACAAAACTGTTATTTTCCTGATTATCCACTTTTTATAACCTTTCGTCTGTTACTTGCTGTCAAATAAGACACAACTTGGTGTACAGCAATGTTTTGGTAGTTTGAATGTTGGGATTGCTGACACTGTTCTTTTCAATGTCAACAATGAGATCAAAAATTTTAAGAAGTCGATCAAGCGAAAGTTTTGCCGCATAACTTCCAATCGTTTCACATTTCGGAAACAAATAATCGCATTCTCCGCGCGTAGAACGATATGCGATAATATCGCGCACAGCAAGCTTAAAGAGATAGATTGCTTCATAAAAACCGTCACGGGTCGGCGGAAAACTCTCGATCTTCTTTCTCATCTCTGCACGGTGACGGTCGCATATAGCAGTCAAAAGATCTAAAATCGTATAATTGAGGTCACCGATCTTGGTTTCCGCATCCACGATTTTCAAAAGCGCCTCGCCGTATGCGCCCCCTGAAGAACGCAGGATCACATCATAGGCTTCCCGTTCCTTGGCGTATAGCTTTTCTGCATCGGGTGAATAACGAAGAAGTAGTTCCGATAACTCTTCGGGCGAAAAGATTTGCATACGAAGAATGGGTGCGCGCGAACGAATCGTGGGCAAAAGCGTAGCGGCATTTTCACAAAGAAGAAAGATAAAAACAGCACGCGGCGGCTCTTCAATCAATTTAAGAAGTGCATTTTGCGCCTGTTGCGTTAACAAATGCGCTTCGTTAATGATAAACACCTTGCTCTCAAGGTCATTCGGTTTCACAATCGAGGCAAGCTTTAAGCTGCGCACCGTGTCAACACCGATACTCTTGCGATTTTCGGGCAAGGAAATCTCCATCACGTCAGGACAGGTTGCGGTCGTGATCTTTTTTACATCGGCAGGGGTATCCGCCAACGCCGCGGCAATCGTTCGGGCAAGCATCAACTTTCCGCTGTTGCGCGGACCTTCTATGATATAAGCGTGCAATAATTTATTGTTTCCGATATCGGAAATCAAGCGCCTTTTCAGATCAATGTTTCCGTATATGGCATTCCAAAGATGTGAAACATCCATCATAGCGCGCTCTCCTTTCTCACTTTACCGTCAAC
>JAFQNZ010000027.1 GCA_017395715.1 Clostridia bacterium
TCGGCATTCCCCAAGTGCCGTCACATTCTCTCGGCAGACAATCAGATCGATGTTCCCTGTCCGATTTGCGGCAAAGAGATCGTCACCAAACGCGCCAAAGGCAAAACTGTTTTCTATAGCTGCTCGGGCTATCCCGACTGTCAGTTCTCTTCTTGGGACAAACCCACGAAAGAGCTTTGCCCCTCTTGCGGCAAAAACCTCTTCATCAAAAAAGGCAAAGAGATCGCTGTCTGCACCAACAAAGACTGCGAAAGACACGATAAAGGAGCAGGTGAAAAGTGAAACCCACCATCAACGTCATCGGAGCGGGTCTTGCCGGCTGTGAAGCTGCGTATGTTGCAGCCAAATGCGGCGTTCATGTCAACCTTTACGAAATGAAGCCGAAAAAGTTCACTCCCGCGCACAGCAACATCGATTTTTGTGAACTCGTTTGTTCAAACTCCTTTCGCTCCAATCAGCTCGCAAACGCCGTTGGTCTTTTGAAAGCCGAGCTTGCTTCGCTCGGTTCGCTCATCATGGAAGCGGCATACGCCACCGAAGTCTCAGCCGGCAGTGCGCTTGCGGTTGACCGCACGCTGTTTGCGCGCTATGTCACCGAAAAGATCAAGAATCACCCCGACATTACCGTCATCGAGGAAGAGATCGCCGAACTGCCCAAAGACGGCATCACCGTCGTGGCAACAGGACCTTTAACCTCGGATGCCCTTTCGAAGCATCTGCAAACACTCGTGGGCGGCGAAAGCCTTCACTTTTTTGATGCAGCCGCCCCCATTGTGGATGCGGCCACGATCAACACCGACATTGCTTTTGCCGCATCCCGTTACGGAAAAGGCGAAGCATGCTACCTCAACTGCCCCATGACCAAAGAAGAGTATCTTGCTTTTTATGAAGCTTTGATCACAGCCGAAGAAGCACCCCTTCATGACTTTGATAAGCAAGAAGGCGTCACCGTGTTTGAAGGCTGTATGCCTGTCGAAGTCATGGCAAAAAGAGGCGAAAACACCCTGCTCTTCGGTCCTCTCAAGCCTGTCGGTCTTCCCGACCCGAAAACCGGCAAAGAAGCTTACGCCGTTGTTCAGCTTCGCCGTGAGAACAATTCTGCCACGATGTATAACCTCGTCGGCTTCCAGACGCATCTCACCTTCGGTGAACAGCGCCGTGTCTTCCGCATGATTCCGGGTCTTGAAAATGCCGAATTCTTGCGCTACGGCGTGATGCATCGCAATACCTTTATCAATTCCCCCAAGCTGTTGACCCCTTATTATTCGATGAAAAACAATCCGCACCTCTTCTTTGCCGGACAAATGACAGGCGTGGAAGGCTATATCGAATCGGCTTCGAGCGGTTATGTCGCAGGCCTAAACGCCGCGCGTACCGCCCTCGGACAAGACCTCTGCCTTTTCCCCGACACCACCGCGATCGGTGCGCTGTCGCATTACATTTCCTCCGCCGTAGGTAATTTCCAACCCATGAATGTCAACTTCGGCATTATGGCACCGCTCGGCATGAAGGTCAAAGGCGGAAAAGCGGTAAGAAATCAAAAAATTTCCGAACGCGCCCTTGAAACTCTTGAAGAGATCAAACAAACACAACATATTCCCGCACAAATATCATAACATGAACCCACAACGAAAGGACAAGCCATGACCCCAAACGCTTTTACCGAACTGCAAGACCGCATCGGTTATCATTTTGAAAATCAGAATCTCCTGATCAACGCCCTGACACACTCCTCGTATGCCAACGAAGCCACCTCAAAGGGTGAGCCTGCCAAGAGCAACGAGCGTCTTGAATTCCTGGGTGACTCTGTCCTTTCGCTGATCGTCAGCCGTTATTTGTTTG
Organism: Clostridia bacterium; assembly: GCA_017395715.1. Classification (GTDB taxonomy): domain Bacteria; phylum Bacillota; class Clostridia; order Oscillospirales; family CAG-272; genus RGIG1993. The sequence continues at coordinate 1,843 of JAFQNZ010000027.1, forward strand.
AAGAATACCCCGATCTGCCCGAGGGCGATCTTTCCAAGATCCGCGCGCAGACCGTTTGCGAAAAAACACTCGCCGTATTTGCCAGACAAATTGCGCTCGGCGATACCCTTCTTCTCGGTCACGGCGAAAAGCAGAACAAAGGAAACGAAAGAGATTCCATCCTTTCGGATGCGTTTGAAGCACTTCTTGCCGCCATTTATCTTGACGGCTCGCTGGAAGATGTCAAAGCCTTCCTTCTTCCCTTTGCTACCGAGCAGATCACCGAAATTGTAAAAAGCCATCACACCATGGATTACAAAACCATGCTCCAACAGATCGTACAGCAGGTCAACACCGTCATCCTCGATTATTGCACAATCAGCGAAACAGGGCCTGCCCACAAACGCGTGTTTGAAGTGGAAGCAAGACTTGACGGCAACGTCATCGGCAAAGGCAAAGGCTTCAGCAAACGCGAAGCTGAACAGAATGCCGCCAAGGAAGGTCTTTCCTATTTTGGCATTCAGGCATGAGCCATATCAGCATTCCGATCTTTGTTCCGCATCTTGGCTGTCCGCACACCTGTATCTTCTGCAATCAGCACACCATCACAGGACAATGCGAAACAACCCCGCAGGAAATTGACACAGCGGTTCTAAAGACGCTATCCCTTTTGAAAGACCCTTCGGCGCACGAGTTGCAAATTGCCTTCTTCGGTGGCAGCTTTACTGCCATTGAACGCAAAAAAATGATTGCTCTGCTTGAAAAAGCTAACTACTATGTACAAAATGGTAGCGTGCAATCGATCCGTCTTTCCACCCGTCCCGATGCCATTGACGATGAGATTCTCACCATTTTGGCAAAGTATTCGGTCAAAGAGATCGAACTTGGTATCCAAAGTACTAATGAGCGAGTCCTTCAAGTATCCGAGCGCGGCCATAACGCCAAAGCCTCGGAAACAGCCTGCCGCAAGATCAAAGAATACGGCTTTGAACTTGTGGGGCAAATGATGCTTGGGCTTCCCGAGTCTTCTCTTGAAAGTGAACTCAAGACCGCACGCGATATGATCAGCTGGGGCATCGACCAAGCGCGTATCTACCCAACTGTGGTGTTTTCAGGTACCGCGCTTGCCAAGTTTACCGAAAAAA
>JAFQNZ010000225.1 GCA_017395715.1 Clostridia bacterium
CCCTGCTCGATGCTCCGCGCAGGTGTGATGCTTCTCAATCACATCGGCTACAATAAGGAAGCAAGCCGTCTTGAGAAAGCGCTTGATTTCTGTATGTTTGAAGAAAAGAAACTCACCGTTACCGGACGTAACACAGGTGCTACCTGCCGTGAGTTTGCCGATTACGTTTCCGAAACGCTGGCAAACCTGTAAGACTTCTGTCACTCGCCCGGGCTGACCCTATATACTTAAGGAAGGCAACTTCTATGAATCAAGAACAAAACGAAAAAAGCTTTGCGGTATCGAGACAGGTGAAATCCCGCCTGCCCCGATATTACCGCTATTTGAAGGAACTTCTTGACAAGGGTATTTTCCGCATCAGTTCCGGTGCGCTTGCCAAGATGATGGGGTTGACCGCTTCGCAGATCCGTCAGGATCTCAACTGCTTTGGCGGTTTCGGTCAGCAAGGCTACGGCTACAATGTCAAGTTCCTTTTTTCGCAGATTTCCGAAATTCTCGGAGTGAATGACAACTTCCGCGCGGTGCTGATCGGCATGGGTAACCTCGGCCGCGCCATGGCGGCAAGCAATGTCTTTTTAAGCCGCGGCATTGATCTTGTGGCGCTGTTTGACAAAAATCCGCAGATTGTGGGAAAATCGATTGCGGGGAAAACGGTGTATGATGCCAAAAAGCTTTCATCATTTTTGCAAGAAAACCATGTGGATATCGCCGTGCTCACATTGACATCTTCCGAGGCGATTGCCGTTTCGGAAGAACTCAAAGGTCTTGGGATCAAGGGTATTTGGAATTTTACCAATGTGGAGATTCCGTCCGACGAGACGGTCAGCGTGATGAACGTGTATCTCGGCGACTCTTTGATGCAGCTTTGCTTTGATGTTCGCAACAGGGAAGGAAAGCAGCATCCCGACAGTACAGAAGTCTAAAAGAAAAGGAGGGCAGAACGCCCATGACAATTGCAATGGAATATGGTAAGGGCGTTGTGGCTCTTCCCGAAGCTGTGCTTTCATATCTCGACAAAGCAAGCCCTTTGGCACTCAGACTTTTTTTGCTGTTGGCATCGGATCGCTCGCTGAGGGAGAATTTTTCGCTGCATGATACGGCAAAGGATTTTGCGGTCACACCGCAGGAGATGGAACAGGCTTTGAACTTTTGGGTCAACGCAGGTCTTGTCAGCCTTTCTGCCGAGGAATCCAAAGAAGAACGCCGATCTGCCAAAAAAATGCCTGCTGTTTCGGTGTCTGCCAAAACAGCCGATAACGGCGAGAGTGTGACGGTGGTGACGGGCGGTATGCCGAATTACACCGGCAAAGAGATCGAAGCCATGATGCAAGGCGATGAATCGCTTGCTCTTCTTGTAGAGGAATGCCAACGAATTGCCGGCAAAATGTTCGGTGTGCATGAGATCACCCGTCTTCTCGGTATGGCGGATTATCTGCGCTTTGATCACGGCTCGATCCTTTTGCTGTTTGCGTATGCCGGAAAGATCGGAAAATGCTCTGTGGCGTATGTGGAAAAGATAGCAACAAGCCTTGTGAACGAAGGGATCACTTCTTACGCCGAGGTGGAGGCCTATCTTTCCGCCAAGGAAAAGCAGCATACCTTGGAGGGCATTGTGCGAAAGCTTACGGGCGTTTCGCAAAGGGCTTTTTCCGCCAAGGAGAAAAAATTCCTTGCCAAGTGGAGCGAGCTTGCGTTTTCCGAATCTCTCTTGACGCTTGCCTACGAGGTAACGGTTGACAATACGGGGGCGTTTTCTTTCCCGTACATGAACAAGGTGCTCCTCAACTGGCACGAGGCGGGTTATACCACCGCCGAAGAGGTGAATGCCGTGCTGCTTTCCTATCGAGCCAAAAAGGAGCAGGATACCGATAAAAGCTTTGATGTGGATGAATTTTTTGAAGCCGCACTCAAGCGCGGGCGTATGATGATGGAAGAGACACCGAATACACAGTCTTGACCGACAAGAGAAACGAGGTGTTTGCGTGAAAAATGACTTTTCACGCAGGTTTTGCCCCAATTCCCCCAAGAAAGGTAGGCTTTCGTAAACGAAAGCTACGGTGATTAGTATGGCTTACAGAAAAGAGATTTTACATAAAGTCAGACAGGATTACAACCAAAAGCGCAACCGCGCTTTGGGCGAGGCGGCAGAACGCCTTGCTGCCTTACATGAAAAATATCCCGATCTTGCGGCAATTGATTCAGCCCTTGCCAAGACCGGAATGAGTCTTGTCAAAGAGATCGTCAAGGGAAGTGAGGGCATCCAAGATCGCGTTGCCGCCGTTCGCCTTGAAAATGAAAGACTGCAAAAAGACCGCGCGGATATGTTGGTCTTTTACGGCTTTTCTCCCGATTACACCGACGTGAAGTACGAATGCACGCAATGTCAGGACACGGGCTTTTGCGGCGTGGAGCCTTGCCTTTGCTATAAAAAAGCACTTGCCAAAGAAGCACTTGCCTACGCGGGGCTTGCCCGCCTTGCCGAAAGGCAGTCTTTTGACACATTTGATCTGAAATATTATCAGGGTGACAACCGCGCTATGATGGAAAAAGTGCTTGCATTTTGTAAGCGCTATGCCGAAAGCTTTCACGAAAAAGCCGACAGCCTTTTGTTGATCGGAAACACGGGCCTTGGTAAGACCCATCTTTCCACCTCGATTGCCGTTTCGGTTGTGGAAAAGGGCTATGAAGCGGTATATACAAGCGCCCCCAATTTGTTTTCGGCGCTGGAAGCTGAAAAGTTTGGAAGAGAAGCGCAGCTTACCATGCAAGAGGTGCTGGACGCTGAATTTCTTTTGATCGACGATCTCGGTACCGAAAACCCCTCAGCACTGAACAACAACTTTCTTTACAATATTGTGAACACCCGCTTGATCACGGGAAAGCCTACGTTGATCAACACCAACTTAATGCCCGCCGATTTGATGAAACGCTATACCGACCGTCTGGCTTCGCGTCTTCTCGGCGAATATGCCGTGATGCGCTTTGTGGGTAGTGACATCCGTATGCAGAAGATCGGTTTCTGAAAGGGGCAATGAGGTGAATCAACTTCTTACGTTGACAAGCGACCCTTTCGTTCTTTGTGAGAGGGATGGTGTAGCTTACTACCGCGCGCCGAACCTTGTTTTTCCGCACGGATTTTCCACCCGTATGGGCGGTGTTTCAACAGCACCGCATCTGAAAAGTCTGAATCTTGCCTACGGCAGAGGGGATGAAGCCTCTGTGGTGGAAGAAAACCAAAGACGCTTTTTCCATGCGGTTTTTCATGTTGATGGTTTATCAAATGCCGCAAGACGGGAACAAATTCATTCTGCCGATATTGTCTATGCCGACAAAGGCGGCATTTACCCGCCCGGTGACGGCTTTTTCACCGATACCCCCGGTGTGATCCTCACCGTGAAGATCGCGGACTGCGTGCCGATCTTACTTGCCGACCCTCAACGCCGTCTGATTGCCGCCCTTCATGCGGGCTGGCGCGGTACGGTTTCGGGCATTGCGCGAAAGGGCGTGGAGGCGCTTTGCGATATGGGCGCCGATCCTTTGAATATTCAAGCTGCCGTGGGCACTTCGATCCGTCCTTGCTGCTACGAAGTGCGGGAAGATTTTTACGATGCCATCAAAGACGAGTGCGGCGAAGCGTTCGCCGAGCGCTTTGTTACGGTACGCGACAGAGATGCGAAGACTTTTTCCGCCGATGTTGCGGGCATGAATCTTGCCATTTTGAAAGAAGCGGGCGTGAAGGAAGAAAACATAGCGGTATCTCCGCTTTGTACCGCTTGCCACGGGGATTTGTTTTTCTCCCACCGTGCGTCAAAAGGACAAAGAGGTACGATGATGGCGGCGATCATGTTAGATGAAACATCATAACGTCACATAACCAACACAGAAAATAAAGAGAAACTTAACTCTTATCATATAGAATAAAAGAACGGACTACCGTTTCAAAGGAAAGGACTCTGTTATGATTGAAATTAAAAACCTTGTCAAACGATATGGAAACAACTGTGCGGTAAACGACATCAGTTTTTCCATCAATGACGGCGAGATCGTTGGTTTTCTCGGCCCGAACGGTGCGGGAAAGACCACGACCATGTCTATCCTCACCGGCTGTCTTTCGTCCACTTCGGGCAGCGTGACCATCAACGGCGTGGACATTTTTGACAACCCTCTCGAAGCGAAAAAGCAGATCGGTTATTTGCCCGAGTTTCCGCCTCTTTATCTCGAAATGACGGTAAAGGAATACTTGAACTTTGTGTATGATCTGAAGTCTTGCACGCTTGACCGCGAAAAGCATATCGATGAGATCTGCGAAAGAGTCAAGCTTCTTGATGTGAAGAACCGTATCATCCGTAACCTCTCCAAAGGCTACCGTCAGAGAGTGGGCATTGCACAGGCTTTGATCGGCAATCCGAAGTTTATTATCTTTGACGAACCGACCGTTGGTCTTGACCCCAAGCAGATCATCGAGATCAGAACCCTGATCAAAGAACTCGGCAAAGATCACACGGTTATTCTTTCCACCCATATTCTGCCCGAGGTACAGATGGTGTGCGACAGAATTATTATCATCAACCGCGGTAAGATCGTTGCCGACGAAAAGACCGAGGATATTGAAAAAGCCGTGATCGGCTCGCGCCAGATCCAGCTGAAGATCTGCGGTCCTGCCAAGGATGTGCAGACTGCCATTAAGGGTATTTCGGGTATCAAATATGCCGAAGTGATCGGTGAAAGAGAACTGCAGAGTACCGCTTTTCTTGTGGAAAGCGAGCCCGGTCTTGATATGCGCCGCGCGATTTTCAATCTCTGCGCTTCGCACGCATGGCCGATCATCGGTATGGAAGCGGTTGGTCTTAACCTGGAAGATATCTTCATTTCTGTGGTAGATGAACAGGAAGCTGAACCCAAGAAGAAAAAACAGAAAGTGAGAAGGTGATTTCTGATGTTTGCTATTTATAAAAGAGAAATGCGTTCGTATTTCATTTCCCCCATCGGTTATATTTATCTTGCCATCTTTTTGGCTGTATCCGGTCTGATTTTCTCGCTGACCACATTGATGATGGGCATTTCCAGCGACATTACCAACTATTTTACCTATATGCTGATCAGCTTTTTCATTGTACTTCCGCTTCTGACCATGAAGCTGTTTGCCGATGAAAAGAAACAGCGCACCGAAACACTCTTGATCTCGGCGCCTGTTTCGACCACAAGCATGGTTTGTGCCAAGTTCTTTGCCGCTTTTTCTGTGTTTATGATTGGTTTTGCGGCATCGCTGATCAACTTCATTCCGTTCTTTGCGTATGCTTCGGGCAATCCCGACTGGCAAACGATTCTCGGCAGTCTTCTTGGTCTTGTCCTGATCGCCGCCGCGTTTATTGCCATCGGTGTTATGGTTTCGTCTTTGACCGAAAATCAGCTGGTTGCCGCACTCGGCACGATGGTGATTATTTTCGTCTTCGTTATGATTTCGGTGTTCAATTCCTCGATCGATTCCTACTTCCTTCGCAGCATTCTCAGTTGGATTTCGGTTATGGACCGCTATGCCATGCTGATCGTCGGTCGTTTTGACGTCAGCGCAATTGTGTATTTTATCTCCCTGTGCTTCTCGTTTTTGTTTATCACCGTGAGGGTTTACGAAAAGCGTCGTTGGTCCTGACGGCTTATAGCAAAGCACAACAAAAACAGAAAGGCTGATTTACCATAATGGAAAAAAGAAAAATCAAACAGTCCTTGCTGTGGGTCGCCCTTACCGCCCTTGTTTTGGTTGCGGTGATTCTCTTTAATATTCTGTTTACCGCCCTTGCTCATAAGTATCTTTGGGTGGTGGATACCATGCCCAACGATTTGGTTGTGATTTCAGATTATTCAAGAGAACTTTTGGAACAGGTCGATGCCAAGCAAAACAACATTACCATATACTTCCTTGCCGATCCCGATGAACTTGAAAACTATGAGCTTCTCGGTCACCAAAAAGGAGAGTCGGGCAGTACATGGGGCATGAGTTATATCTATAACCTTGCCAAGTATTACGAAAAAGAGTTTTCCTTTGTTAAGGTTGACACCTTGGATACTGCCTCGGATGCCGACTATATCCGTGAAAATTTTGCCATGACGGTGGGTACGAATCTCACCCCCCTTACCATCGTAATGGAAAACCGCGTGGACGGCAGAATGTCTTACCGCACCATGCAGCGCGACGAGTTTTTCACGATGACCGAAACCACCATGTA
>JAFQNZ010000226.1 GCA_017395715.1 Clostridia bacterium
AAGAATCACCATCATATTTACGATGTTTTAACGCATACGGCAAAGGCTGTGGATGCTGTTCCCACAGAAAAGACGATTCGATTGGCAGCACTTTTTCACGATATTGGAAAACCGTCTGTCTTTTCTCTTGACAGTGACGGAGTCGGACATTTTTACGATCATGCTTCGATTGGCTATCAGATGACAGAAGAGATCATGGAACGATTGAAGTTTGATAACGCGACCAAAAATACCGTCACGCGCCTTGTGAAATGGCATGACATACAAATTGAATCAAGCGAAAAAGGCGTGAAACGCGCACTTGGCAAAATGACGCCCGCTTTTTTCTTTATGCTTCTTACCTTGAAGCGTGCCGATAATTTGGCGCAAAATCCGCTTTACTCTGATCGTCAGGCATATTATGATCAATTAGAAGCGCTTGCCAAAGAGAGCCTTGCACGGCAAGATTGTTTTTCCATGAAGGATCTTGCTGTGAACGGATGCGATCTTATGGCAATCGGTATTCCGTCGGGAAAGAGAATGGGGCTTATTTTGAAAACATTACTCGATGAAGTGATAAACGAACAAATTCCCAATGAAAAAGACTTGCTTTTGAATCGGGCTAAAGAAATAGAAAAGGATGAACGATATGAAACTTGATGAAATTCTCTCGCGATGCGATCATACACAGCTTGCCGTGACTGCCACTTGGAACGATATTCGCTCGCTGTGTGATGAAGGGATGCGCTATCAAACAGCTTCGGTTTGCATTCCGCCTTGTTATGTGAAGCCCGCCAAGGAATATGTGGGTGAAAGACTTGCGATTTGTACGGTGATCGGGTTTCCCAACGGATACAATGCCACCGAAATCAAGGTAAAAGAGACTGAAGTTGCCATTGCCGATGGCGCAGATGAGATCGACATGGTGATCAACATTGGTTTACTCAAAGACAAACGCTATGATGACTTACTGAATGAGATCAAAGCCATCAAAGAAGCGTGTGGCAATCATATCTTGAAAGTGATTATTGAGACTTGTCTTTTGACCGAAGAAGAAATCATCATCATGTGCCGACTTGTTACAGAAGCCGGGGCAGACTTTATTAAGACTTCGACCGGTTTTTCAAAAAGCGGTGCGACAAGGGAAGCGGTTTCGTTGATGAGAAAGCATTCGGGAGCATCTGTTCGCGTGAAAGCAGCCGGCGGGATTGCTTCGCTTGCCGATGCCGAGGAGTTTATTGTACTTGGCGCTGACCGCCTCGGTACCAGCCGAGTGGTGAAAATTGTGAAAGCGCAAAACAACGATAACAATCAAGGAGGATATTGATATGAAAACACCCACCCCTCACATTGCGGCAACACCTGCCGACATTGCCAAAACAGTTCTAATGCCGGGCGATCCTGTCCGCTCGCGCCACATTGCCATGACTTACCTTGAAAATCCCGTGCTTTTTAATGACGTCCGCGGGGTTCAGGGTTATACCGGTTATTACAAAGGAAAACGAGTGTCCGTGATGGCATCGGGTATGGGAATGCCGTCGATCGGTATCTATTCCTATGAATTATATAACGCTTTTGATGTGGAGACCATCATTCGCGTTGGTTCTTGCGGTGCGTTTCACAAGGATTTGCATCTTAAGGACGTTGTGATCGCCATGGGATCTTGTACCAATTCGAATTATGCGGATCAGTACCGTCTTCCCGGTACGTTTTGCCCGATTGCCGATTTTGAACTCACGCGCCGTGCGGTTGACGAATGTGAGAAGCGTGGTATTCACTATATGGTTGGCAATATTTTTTCTTCAGACGTTTTCTATAACCAACCCGGCAGAGACATGGAATGGAGCAAGATGGGCGTTCTCGGTGTTGAGATGGAATCGGCAGCACTCTACTGTAATGCTGCCGCGGCAGGGAAAAAGGCACTTTGTCTTTGCACGGTCAGCGACCATTTTGTAAACGAGGGCGAGATTATGACAGTAGAAGAAAGACAGTATTCACTCAATCAGATGATTGAAGTGGCACTTGAAATTGCAGAAGGTTGATATATGATTGATAGAACAACAGCGATGCAATTGCTTGAAACTGCGAAAAAAGTAAGACGAAATGCCTACGCGCCTTATTCCAAATATCATGTCGGTGCGGCGCTTCTTGCGAAAAACGGCAAGGTTTATGTCGGTTGCAATGTGGAGAACGCTTCATTCGGTGCTACCAATTGTGCTGAGCGGACAGCGCTGTTTACCGCTATTGCCGACGGTGTGCGTGACTTTGAGGCAATTGCCATTACGGGAGGACTTGCTGATACGCTTGATGAGGGTATTCTTCCTTGTGGAATTTGCTGTCAAGTGCTCAGCGAATTTTGCACCAAAGATTTTCCTGTGATTCTTGCAAACGCAGATTCCTACCGCATTTTAACACTGGGAGAGCTTTTTCCGCACTCTTTTTCTTCAGAAAATCTTTCTTAACAGGTATTTGCCATGAGAATGTATGATATAATCAAAAAGAAACGCGATGGCGGCATCCTCACACGCGACGAAATCTATGATTTTATCAATGGGTATGTTTCGGGAGAGATTCCCGATTATCAAGCGGCGGCGCTTTGTATGGCGATTTATTTTCGTGAAATGACACCGCAGGAAACGACCGATCTTACCTTAGCGGTGAGAGACTCGGGCGAAACGCTTGATTGCTCGGACATCCAAGGTGTTCGCGTGGATAAACACTCCACAGGCGG
>JAFQNZ010000227.1 GCA_017395715.1 Clostridia bacterium
ACAAAAGCTTCGTTTTTCTTTTCAAACAGCGAGAAGCCTTTTTCGTGTCAGCCGCCATTATATCATATCGGGTATGATGGTAACGATCTTTGCCCAAACCGACAAGATCATGCTGAAGCTGATGATCGACAACGAGGCAACCGGTTTTTATTCCACAGCGGTGGCGTGCGCCACCATTACGGGATTTGTGTTTGTGGCGATCATTGACTCGGTGCGTCCCTTGATTTTTGAAAGCCGCAAGAAATCAAAAGAAGAGTTTGAAAAGAATCTGGTTCGCCTCTATTCGGCAATTATTTTCCTCTCGCTGGCGCAAAGCGTGTTTATGACGCTTTTGGCGGAACCGATCATCAAGATTTTGTATGGCTCTGCCTATCTTTCTTCGGTGAGTCTTTTGCGTCTTGTGGTATGGTTTACCACATTTTCCTATATGGGATCGGTACGAAACATATGGATCTTGTCAGAAGGCAAGCAGAAGTATCTGTGGCTCGTCAATTTGATGGGTGCTTCTCTGAATATTCTGCTCAACGCGTTGACGATTCCTTATTGGGGTGCGATGGGCGCGGCGGCGGCTTCGCTTGTGACACAGTTCTTTACCAATGTGATTACCGGTATCATCATACGCCCGATCAGCTATAACAACCGTTTGATTTTGAGAAGCCTGAATCCGACGGTTATGTGGAGACTGGCAAAGAATACTTTAAAAAACAGTAAAGGAGACACTGCATGAGACCGATCTTACGGGATGAATTAAAACAAAGACAGCTTGAAATTCTTGATGCCGTTGCCGCATTTTGCGAAGAAAACGGAATTGCCTATTGGATCGATTGCGGTACTCTCCTTGGCGCGATTCGCCACAAAGGCTATATTCCGTGGGACGACGACATTGATATTGGTATGCTTCGCCCCGATTTTGAGCGTTTTTCCGAGCTGTTTAACAGGGAAAACAAGCGCTTCTATTTTTCTACGATTGATTACGATGAGACCTTTCTCTATTCGCATGGCAAGGTAATGGATACCGAAACGGTGCTTTATGAGCCGGACAAAAATGGTATCAAGCTTGCCATCAACGTGGATATTTTCGTTTACGATAATGCGCCCGATTCGGATACAGAGATGAAAAAGCAGTATGATAAGCGCGACAAATACAGAAAACTGCACAATCTCCGTATCATCAAAACAAAGCCCAACGGCAATCTCGTAAGACGCTTTGCCGTGCGCTGTATGCGCCTTTTTGTGAAATTCTTTCCCAAGAATTATTTTATGAAAAAAATGTCGGAAAATGCGAAACGATATGCCGATGTTCAAACAAAAAGGGTGGGAAACTTTACCTCATTTACGCGAATGAGTTGTGACAAATCGGCGTTTGACGCTTTTATCTATGCGGAATTTGAGGGGAAAAACTACCGCATTCCCAAGGGTTACGATGCTTGGCTGAAAGCCTTTTACGGCGATTATATGAAGCTTCCGCCCGAAGAAAAAAGAGTTTCGCATCATCATTTTGAAGCGTATCTGGCAGACTTAGAAACAAACCAATTACGAAAGTGAGAGCAATATGAAAGTTTTGACTTTTGGGGTATTTGATTATTTTCACTACGGACACTTAAAACTTTTGGAACGAGCCAAAGAGCTTGGTGATTATTTGGTGGTTGCCGTACAACGCACCGAAGAAATCAAGAAAAACAAGCCGCAGGCAGAGGTGATGTATCCTCTTGAGCAACGCATGGAGATCATTGCCGCTCTGCGCGCTGTGGACGAAGTGGTCGCCTATTCACAAGTTGCCGAGGATATACAAACAATCGATTTTGATATTTTGGCAATTGGTGGCGATCAGAATCATGCAGGATTTCAATCTGCTATCGAATGGGCAGAAGCTCACGGTAAAAAAGTGGTTTGGTTGAGCCGAACACCCAATATCTGCTCCACACAGATCAAAAACACACTGTAATGAACCGACGGAGGTATATATATGTCATCTTTTACCAATAAAACCTTACTCATCACCGGTGGTACCGGCTCATTCGGTAACACGGTTCTCAAGCATTTTTTAACAAGCGATATCGGTGAGATCAGAATTTTCTCGCGCGACGAGAAAAAACAGGATGATATGCGCCACGATCTGCAGGCGCGTTACCCCGAGCATGCGGGCAAGGTCCGTTTTTATATCGGCGATGTGAGGGAGCTTTCCTCGATTCGCGATGCCATGTGGGGTGTTGACTATGTCTTTCACGCGGCGGCTCTCAAACAAGTGCCTTCTTGCGAGTTTTTCCCGATGGAGGCGGTACGCACCAATATCATCGGTACAGACAATATGCTCCATGCCGCCATTGAAGCAGGCGTCAAGCGCGTGGTTTGTCTTTCGACCGACAAGGCGGCGTATCCCATCAACGCCATGGGTATTTCCAAGGCAATGATGGAGCATGTGATCTACGCCAACGCGCGTGTTGCGGCGGAAAGAGGTAATACGGTAATTTGCTGCACGCGCTACGGCAACGTGATGTGCTCGCGCGGCTCGGTCATTCCGCTCTTTATCGATCAGATCAAAGCGGGCAAGCCGATTACTGTGACAAACCCCGAAATGACGCGATTCTTAATGAATCTTGACGAAGCCGTCTCGCTTGTGCAGTTTGCGTTTGAACATGCAAGACCGGGTGATCTTTTCATCCAGAAGGCAGATGCTTCGACGATTGGTACACTTGCCGAGGCGGTTCAGAAGCTGTTTGGCAAGACAGGCGTGCAGGTGATCGGCACAAGACACGGCGAAAAGCTGTATGAAACCTTGATGACCAAAGAAGAAAGACTTCGCGCCGAGGATATGGGTCAGTATTTCCGTATTGCCGCCGACAGCCGCGACTTGAACTATGATAAATTTGTGGTGAACGGCGAGGTTCACACCATGGCTGATGAAGCGTATACCAGCCACAACACCAACCGCCTTGATGTTGACGGCACCGTACAGAAGATTTTGACCACCGATTATGTGCAAGAACAGCTTGCTTTGATGGGGATCAAGGCATGAAGATTTTGATTACGGGTGCAAAGGGCTTTGTGGGTAAAAACCTTGTCGCCGCGCTTGAGAATATCCAAAACGGCAAGGACAGAACGCACCCCGAACTCACCGTTGATGCGCTCTACTGTTATGATATTGACTCGCCCGAGGAGATGCTTGCCGAGGGTGTTCAGAAAGCGGATTTTGTCTTTCACCTTGCTGGCGTGAACCGCCCGCAAAAGGAAGAAGAATTCATTACGGGTAACGTGGACTTTTCTGACAAACTGCTCACGATGCTGAAAGACGCGGGTAACCGTTGTCCCGTGATGCTGTCAAGTTCAATTCAGGCGACTCTTTCGGGTCGTTATGCGGGAAGCCCCTATGCCGAAAGCAAGAAGAGAGGGGAAGCGCTTTTCTTTGCTTACGCTGAAGAAACAGGCGCCAAGGTGCTTGTGTACCGCTTTCCCAATTTGTTCGGTAAGTGGTGCCGCCCGAATTACAACAGCGCGGTGGCTACGTTCTGCCACAACATAGCGCATGATCTTGAGATTACGGTAAATGACCCCAAAATCGAACTTGAACTTTTATATATTGATGACTTGGTAGAGGAGATGTTCGCCGCCCTTTCGGGAAAAGAACACCGCTGTGAATTTGACGGCGTGAATACTGTTCTTTGTGATGACGGCAGATTCTGTGCCGCGCCCGTGACGCACCGCGTGACGCTTGGCGAGATCGTTTCGCATCTTGAAACCTTCCGCGACCAGCCGAAAACGCTTGTGATCCCCGAAATGCCAAACGGCAGTTTCGCCAAGAAGCTGTATGCGACCTATCTTTCCTATCTTCCTGCTGAAAAAGCGGCGTTTTCGCTTGACATGAAGTGCGATGAGAGGGGCAGCTTTACTGAGCTGTTGCGCTCCGCTTCTTGCGGTCAGGTCAGCGTGAACATCACAAAACCCGGTGTGACCAAGGGCAAGCATTGGCATAACACCAAATGGGAATTTTTCATTGTGGTTGCAGGAAAGGGTCTCATCCGTATGCGAAAGATCGGCAGTGACGAGGTGCTTTCCTATGAAGTAAGCGGAAAGGACATCAAGGCTGTGCAGATGCTCCCGGGGTAT
>JAFQNZ010000228.1 GCA_017395715.1 Clostridia bacterium
CGTCCCCCACACCTGTTTGGCGGGTAAGCACAAGTGCGGTTATAAGTACGCGGTATTTCACCCTCGTGTATATCCGCATGAAAAGAACGAGCTTCTTATGAACGCCGACGGAAGCGTGAGAATCTTCTATTCGATCAAAGAAGCTCATGAGTATTACGAGTCAAGCCCTCTGTATCAGAACAGTCCCAAGGTCAGAGCCGGCAGCTTAAAGTACCTCAGAAGCATGGGGATATGCAAAAGGTGCGGTTCTCCGCTCTTTCGCAGTCTAACACCGGGTTACAGATACCAGTGCTTCACCTGCGACGAGGATTTTTACGAAATCGAACAGTGAAAGGAAATACAAAATGAAAAGGATCGAGAAGAAGGAACTGATCGAGAAGGTGGTTCCGAAGTACATAGCCGATGATGGCACAGAGTTCACCGATGAGAAAGAGTGCGAAAGATACGAGCGTCAGATTGCACTTGAACGGCTTTCGGTTATCGAGACAAGTTCCGAAGCCGAAGGTCTTCCGAATTTCGATGGTGGAGAATGTTATGAAAGCCACAACTACGTTTGGTATCGTCCGAAAGACGCCCACGAGATAGATCTCTTGAAAGCAGCGTATGACGATGAAGGACACACGGATTTCTCCTACAACATGATCGGTCAGTGGATTTGTGTTGAGACCGACTGTGCCGATGATTTTTTGTGGGTTACAACCATTGATGACGGCATCGAATACGCAAAAGACGTTTTGTCAAAGCTCGGCTACGATATGGTAGTTACTGCAAAGGAGGAGCAGAAATGATGAACATGGATGAAATGATTAAGAACTGGAGCATCGCACAGAAGGCCGGAGCGGTTCTCCCTTGCCCGAGATGCGGTCTGTTCAAGATGAGCCCGAAACTCAGCGATAACGCTCTCAGCCGCAGAGCGGACGTTTATGTGTGCAGTATGTGCGGAACGGACGAAGCGCTCGGAGATATGAGGTACAGCAAGTTCTCGTTTATAGACGACGAATACAACAGACGGTCTTTATCTGCGTGGTGGCTGAGCAAAACCGTTCTTGGTAAGCAGAACACAGAGAAAGACGAATACGGAAATTACGTCCTCGTAATCAACCGCGATGTATGCTTGACTTCCGAAGACATCGACGACATTATGGTTGGCGCTCTTGAGGGCGGATGCAACTACTGGTGCGACGAGGTCAAGGTCGTTGAAGATGAATACTTTGGGGAGTATGCAAGCGAGCAGATTTCACGCGGCGGCTCTCTGATCTTCCACGACGGCGAAGATGACGAAGAGTACATCCTCACCCTTGAAAAGTTCTTGACCGGCTTTGCTCTTGCCTGCAAACAGGGCTACGGAGAAGATTGGTTCGATGAAGAAGGTGGCATTGATTGCGGTCAGATAGACGCACCCGCAGCCGACACGATTATCCAGTTCGCGTTGTTCGGCGATGTGGTATATGGTTGAGGTGAGATCATGAACACATTGTTGAGCGAACTCAGAAAAGATTGCCCGATGCGCCACAAGAACGGGAATTGTCTCCCTTGCGGAGGGTTCTGCACGTCTGTCAATGATCCGATATGCGAAGCACTGCACAGTGCATACAGAGATGGAGTGGATTCCATTGTGGACGCTATCGAGAAAAACGATGATCTGTTGATGAACCTGTTATGGAAGGTGTTCGGTGATGTTCCCATGAACCCCGAGACCGAGGAGATCGAAGAAGAATTTCTTGGGTTCCCGGTGGGAACACACAGAGAGGAAATATGGCACTGGTTTGACAAAAAGCACAGTAAGGGCGTAGCGTACCTGCTGTACGGAGAAAGCGCCGGTGTTCGGGAGGGGGCAAGCGATGCGTGAACTGTTTGTAGATAACTTTGCGGGTGGTGGCGGCGCATCAACAGGCATAGAGCTTGCCATCGGAAGAAGCGTTGATATTGCGATCAACCATGACCCGGACGCGATAGCGATGCACAAGATCAACCACCCGAGAACGAAGCACTATTGCGAGGATGTTTGGCAGGTGGATCCCGTGGAAGCCTGCGCCGGAAAGCCCGTGGCTCTTGCGTGGTTCAGCCCGGATTGCAAGCATTTCAGCAGGGCAAAGGGTGGAAAGCCGGTAGATAAGAACATACGAGGTCTTGCGTGGGTTGCCGTGAAATGGGCGTACTATGTCAGACCGAGAGTGCTGATGATGGAGAATGTTCCCGAGATCATCACATGGGGTCCGCTCGGAGAAGACAGCAAACCAATCAAAGAAAGAGCAGGAGAAACCTTCGCGGGCTTTCTCCTTGCCCTCACAAAAGGGATCCCTCTGCATCACCCAGCGTTTGAGGAGATGTGTGACTCTCTCGGCATTGATGTAACTTCGCAGATGGCGATGGATCTCACAAAGGGGCTCGGATATGAAATCGAATACAGCACCTTGAAATCCTGCGATTACGGAGCTCCGACAACAAGGACACGATTTTACATGATCGCTCGTTGCGACGGAAAGAAGATTGTGTGGCCGAAGCCGACACACGGACCGCGCAAAGGAGAGGAAGTCAAAGCCGGTAAGTTGCTCCCCTATCGCACAGCAGCCGAGTGCATCGACTGGACCATCCCTGCGGTAAGCATTTTCGAGAGAGAAAAACCGCTTGCCGAGAACACCTTGAGGCGAATCGCTCGCGGAATCCAAAAATTCGTGATTGAGAATCCCGAACCGTTCATCGTATCTGTGAACCATGCAGGAGAGGGATTCAGAGGTCAGAAGATCGACCAGCCGCTTCAGACAGTGACGTCAAAGCACGGCTACGGAGTGGTGGTTCCGACGATCATGTGTAACAATACGAACAACACGGGCGCAAGCGCGGACTCCCCTCTGCCGACGGTAACGACAGGAAACAGGAATTATCTCGTCGCTCCGGCGATTGTTCCCGTGGGATACGGAGAGCGCGAAGGACAGCAGCCGAGAGTCAACAGCGTTGAGGAGCCGCTCGGGACCATCGTGAGTAGCGGAAAACATTATGTGGTAGCCCCGACGTTGATCCAGTATCATTCTGAGACGGCAAAAGATGAGGTCAGAGGTCAAGAGCTCGATGAGCCGTTGATGACACAGGACACATCGAACAGATACGCGCTGTCAGTAGCGCACATCATGAAGAATTATGCCGGGAACTATCAAGGAGCCGGCAGTGATGTTTCGGATCCGCTCGACACGATCACAGCGAAAGATCACAACAGCTTGGTGACGGCGCACATTCTGACCCTTCGGAACAACATGGACGGTCAGCCTGCGGACGAACCTCTCACGACAGTATCGTGCAGTGGAGCACATCACGCAGAAGTGCAGGCGTTTTTGGAAAAGTATTTCAGACACGACGGCACAAGTTCCGACAATTATGCGGTAGTCAACATTCACGGCGAGGAGTACATAATCACCGACATCAAAATGAGGATGCTCCAGCCTCGCGAGCTGTTCAACTGCCAAGGTTTCCCGGAAGACTATGTCATTGATCTTGAGGTTGACGGCAAGCCATATCCGAAGAGCAAACAGGTGGCGAGGTGTGGAAACGCTGTCACCCCGCCCGTCCCTGCGGCGTTGGTAAGAGCGAATCTACCCGAGCAATGCAGAATGGAGGTAAGCAAAGCGGTATGATCGTTTGCAAGAATTGCGGAAGAAAGTTCAGAGACAAGTTCGGGTTGGTACTGTGCGTCATCACAGACAACGGAGATGACACCGTAACAGCGGAGCGATACGACGGCGGAGACGTCGATGAGACGAAAAGCAAAGTCGTGAGTGGCTGTCCCAACTGCTTGACGGATGCGTTTCTGATCGACAAGCCTTCGAGATACAAGAGGAAGTATCGCAAAGGCGGTCATATTCTCAGCCTCGATGAACTCGTGAAGCAGGACTTCGTCTATTGGCACGACAAGATTCACCCGAGAGGGTGGTTTCTTTCGTGGCAGTTCAGAATGGCTGCCGATAACATAGGAGAGAACGGCTGTATTTTCTACGCCATCAAGGAGGAATGACAGTGAAGAACAGAACAGTCGTGAAGCACGGTATGCTTGAAGATCTGAAAGCCTACCTGCAACAAAGCGGATGGACCATCGAAGAGCCTGCCGGCGAATACGAGGTCCTCCGGGCTCGCAAAAAGGGATACCCAAGACCGTTACTTGTGCATGACAGATCTTCCGGCGGATGCGGTTACAGCATCGACGAACGAGATATGAGCGTGTACAAGGGATGGCAGAAAAA
>JAFQNZ010000028.1 GCA_017395715.1 Clostridia bacterium
CATCGGTCTCACCACCGAAAAAGCGCATCCTTGGTATTTCGTGATGAAGCATAGCGGCGGCACCGACTGCGTCGGCGTTGCCGTAAGACCCGCCTCGCTGATCAGCTGGGTGGTTGACTGCGAAGGCGTTACCGCATTCTGCGACGTGCGCTCGGGCTCTGTCGGCGTTGAGCTTGGAGAGAGAGAGCTTCTCATCGGCTCGTTCATGAGCGAATCCTACCCATCTGATACTGACAACAGCTTTGAAGCGGCGTGTGATTTCTGCGGCAAAATGTGCCCCGATCCTGTGCTGCCTACCGAGCCTGTTTACGGCGGTAACAACTGGTACTATGCCTACGGCGAAAGCTCCTATGAAGAGATTATCTCGGACGCATCTCTTCAGGCAAAGCTTGCCGAAGGACTTGACAATCCGCCCTTTATGGTGATCGACGACGGATGGCAGCCCAACCCCTGTGCAGGTCCTTGGGTCGCCAACGAAAAATACGGCGACATGAAAAAAGTTGCCGACGAATTCAAGAAAATGGGCGTTCGCCCCGGTATTTGGGTGCGCTTCCTGCGCGACGAGACCGATGCCATTCCCGCCGAGTGGCGCTTTGAAGGCAGAAAATACCTCGACCCCTCTCTCCCCGAAGTCATCGCCCACATCAAGGAAACGGTACGCCGCATCGTTTTCGATTGGGGTTACGAACTCATCAAGCACGATTTCTCCTCCTATGACGTTTTCGGTCTGTGGGGCAAAGACGCAGGAAAGTATTTAACCCGTGGTGAATGGAAGTTCCACGACCGCACCAGAACATCTGCCGAAATTTACGTTGATTTCTGCCGCGCCATTCTCGAAGCCACCGAAGGCAAAGCCTACATCCTCGGCTGTAACTGCGTGTCTCACTTAACTGCAGGTCTTTGCCACATCAACCGCACAGGTGACGATACCAGCGGCACCGAATGGGACAGAACTCGCCGCATGGGTGTCAACACACTCGCCTTCCGTCTGCCGCAAAACGGCAAGTTCTACATGGCAGATGCCGACTGTGCCGGCTTTATCAAGGGCAGAATCCCCTTCTCGCTCAACAAGGAATGGGTAACACTTCTTGCCAAGAGCGGCACACCCCTCTTCATTTCCGCACCGAACGGCGCATTTGATGACGAAGAATTTGCCTACATGAAGGAAATGTACAAGATCGCCTCCGAGCAAAAGAATGTAGCTATACCGCTTGATTGGCAGTATAACGCCACCCCCGCCAAGTGGACAATCGACGGCGAAGAAGTTTCTTTCTGTTGGTTCGATAAAACCGGTCCAAGATTCTGATAAACAAAAAACAAAGCCTCGAGTTGAGGCTTTGTTTTTTTATTTTATTTACCGCTTCGTAGGGGGCGACGTCCCCTACATACAATCCCATTCCCACCAAAAAGAGCCTCGCAAAGCGAAGCTCTTCATTTTTTATTTCATATACTGACGCCAATCAAGGTCGCCGTTGTCAAGCGCGCGCACGATCACTTCGGCAGTTGCAATGTTGGTGGCAACCGGAATGTTGTAAAGATCGCACATACGCATGATCTCGGTATAGCTTTCTTCATGGTACCCCTGCGGTGTGGTATCGCGGAAGAAGAGCAACACGTCAATTTCGTTGTATGCCACGCGCGAAGCGATCTGCTCGGCTCCGCCTCTTGTGCCCGGCATCATTTTTTCAATTTTCAAACCCGTAGCCTCGGTGATATAATTTGCCGTGGTTGCGGTGGCACAGATCGAATGCTTACACAGAATACCGCAATAAGCAATACAAAACTCTGTCATTAACTCTTTTTTCATGTCGTCAGCAATAATTGCAATTTCCATATAAACAGTCTCCTCTTTCAGTTTGTCATGGGAACGAGTTTTCCCATATGGTGTATTATAGCACAAAAATTTGCTTTTTGTCAACTGTATTTTTTCTGATTGTTGACTTTTTTTGAAAAAAACATTCAATCAACTTTGTTTTTTCAGAAAGAAACGAATATTGTTTCACGAAAAAATCAGAGAAAACTTCCCCCTTTTGCGGTTGACATTGCCATAGATTTGTTATATAATATAGTTTGAATTACGATTTTTATCAGCAAAGGAATCATAAACATGAAAAAAATCTTGTCTCTTCTCCTGCTTTCTGTGATGCTTTTTTCTCTTGTTGCGTGCGGTGACGACACGCCGTCAGATGTCCCTGAAGGCATGAAGCTTGCTTCCGACACCGAAATTGTCGATTATCTTCTCTACGTGCCCACGAATTGGAAAGTCACCTCCCAAACCGGCATGACCATGGCACAGGCTTCTTTGGGCGATGACAGCAACGTCATCGTCACCCACTTCACCGCTTCTTCCATTCCCCCTTATGCCAACGCCAAAAACTCTCTTTACCACTATTTCTACGGCACCAAGTTCTTGGCAAACTTCTTTGAAGGCAAAAACAA
The DNA here is from genome assembly GCA_017395715.1 of Clostridia bacterium. Classification (GTDB taxonomy): domain Bacteria; phylum Bacillota; class Clostridia; order Oscillospirales; family CAG-272; genus RGIG1993. The sequence continues at coordinate 2,440 of JAFQNZ010000028.1, forward strand.
CTTTGCCGAGGTAGAAGCCGAAGAGCTTGCTTGGCGCAAGGACTTCCTCTCCTATGCCATTGAACACAAAGAAGACGCCGAAGAAGGCTTCTTTGCGCGCCTTGTCGGTCTTTTCGATATGGTAACCGAAACCGACGCAGCAAGTGGCGAGAGCGTGACCAAATCCTCTTTTGAGCTCCTCGCCAACCCCGCCTTCATCACCGTGAAAAAGGGTGACAAAGAAGTGGCGGCGCTCACCATCACCTATAGCGGCAAGATCGCTGACCGCGCTGTAAAACAGCAGGCAGTTCTCATTGCCGAAGATGATTACTTCTATGTCATGACCTTCTCTTCCGCACCCTCCCTGTATGAATACGTCGAAGAGTCCTTCGCCGCCATCCTCAAGAATTTTGAATTTGAAGACTAAACATGATCTATCTCGATAACAGCGCCACCACCCCGCTTTCCTCGGTTGTGAAAGAAAGTATGATGCGCGCCATGGAAGAGTTTGGTAATCCCTCTTCTCTGCACGCACTCGGACTTTCTGCCGAAAAGACAGTCACCGCCTCGCGCGATGCGATCTTTTCAGCCCTCGGCATCCGCAATAAGGATGCCTACCGACTCTACTTCACATCCTCGGGAAGCGATGCCAACAACCAAGTGCTGTTTGGCGCGGCAAGAGCCAAAAACTTCCGTTTCACGCCCCGTATTATCACCACCGACAGCGAGCATCCGTCGGTGCTTGAACCGCTTTCTGTCTTAAAAAACAGCGGCGTGGAGGTTGTACATCTTTCAACAAAAGGCGGCAAGATCTCGCTTGACGAGGTCAGAGAAGCAATCAACGAACGCACCATTCTCATTTCGGTAATGGCAGTCAATAACGAAACCGGCGCGATCTACGACTTAAGAAGCATTTTTTCACTTGCCAAACGCTTGAATCCGCAGATCATTACCCACACCGACTGTGTGCAGGGCTGTATGAAGATTCCCTTCTCGCCCGAAACTGTCATGGCAGACGCCGTCTCTTTGAGCGCGCACAAGATCCACGGGCCAAAAGGCGTGGGCGCGCTCCTTCTTGCCAAGTCGCTCATCACCGCCAAACGCATCACCCCCTTGATCTACGGGGGCGGTCAGGAGGGCGGTATGCGCTCGGGTACTGAAAACGTCATTGGCATTGCAGGCTTCGGTGCCGCCGCCAAGGAGGCGAGCGCATCGCTTCTCGCATTCAGAGAACACACACTCACCCTGCGCGAAGCGTTTCTTTCTGCCTTGCCCAATACGATCAAAGTCAACACCCCCGAAACGTTTGCACCGCATATCATCAGCATTACCCTGCCGCGGCTTCGCTCCGAAACGCTCCTTCACCGCCTCTCGGCAGAAGGCATCTTTGTCTCCTCGGGCTCTGCCTGCGCTTCAAACAAAAAAGGCTCGAACTATGTTCTGCCCGCCTACGGACTCTCCTCTGACGATGCCGATTCTACCCTTCGCATCAGCCTCTCTCGCGATACCCAAAAAGAAGACCTGCTCTTCACCGCCGAGCGCATTGCCGCCGCGATGAATGAACTGATCAAACGCTAACAAAAAAGGATGTTTGTAATAGAATAATAGTAAAATTCGGTTACAACAAAAGGTTTCCATATGATTTACAATACCATTCTCGACGCCATGGGCAACACCCCCATGATCCGTCTTCAGCGTATGTCCTCCCCCGAGGATGCCGAGATCCTTGTCAAATTCGAAGGACTCAATGTCGGCGGCTCGATCAAGACCCGCACGGCATTCAATATGATCGAAGATGCTGAAAAGCGCGGTCTGATCGGCAAAGACACGATTATCGTTGAACCCACCAGCGGCAACCAAGGCATCGGTCTTGCGCTCATCGGCGCTGTCAAGGGCTACCAAGTGAAGATCATCATGCCCGACTCGGTCAGCGAAGAGCGCCGCAAGCTCGTGCAGAATTACGGCGCCGAGGTCATTTTGGTTCACGATGCGGGCAACATCGGTCTTTGCATCGAAGAATGCCTTGCCCTCGCCCTCAGAATGCGCGACGAAAACCCCAATGTGTTCGTACCCCAACAGTTTGAAAACAAAGCAAACCCCGATATTCAAAGAAGAGGCACGGGTAAAGAGATCCTCGAGCAGGTAAACGGCCCGATCCACGGCTTTTGCTCCGGCATTGGAACCGGCGGCACGATCACAGGCATCGGCGAGGTTTTGAAAGACGCCAATCCCGACATCACCATCTGGGCAGTTGAGCCCGAGCACGCCGCCATCCTTTCGGGCGGCTCGATCGGCACACACGTGCAAATGGGTATCGGCGACGGCTTGATCCCCCCGATCCTCAACACCGAAATTTACAACGATCTTTGCATCATCACCGACGAGGAAGCGTTGGGCACCGCCAAAGACCTTGCCCGTCTTGAGGGCATCATGTGCGGCATCAGCAGCGGCACTAACGTTGCCGCCGCCATCAAGCTTGCCAAAAAACTCGGCAAAGGCAAAACTGTCGTCACCGTCCTGCCCGACACCGCCGAGCGTTATTTCTCCACGGAATTGTTTGGTTAAAATCGTTTGATTTCACAGAGGCGCCTCGACCAGCTTGCAGGTCGGGGCGCCTACGGGTTTTGATGTGGTTTTGTGTGATGGAATCAAATGGTATTTGGTGGAATTGATTGTTTTGCGGGAGGATGATATCCTCCCCTACGGCACACGAATACACATACCGCCTGTCTTTTCTCACATTTTTGGCAAAACAAACCTTGTTTCGACGCCCATATGTAACCATCGGTAGGGGGCGGCGCCCACGACGACCCGTTTTCAATAATCAAATCTTGTTTTCTGGATTTGATCGTTCTCGGGTTGTCGTGGGCGCCAACCCCTACCGATATGCAAACCAACCAAAAAAAGCGTAGCCGTGAATTTTCTCACAGCTACGCTATCTTTTTATTTCAAAAATTCCGATACATCCACGTATTCGTGGTGAACCTTCTTCACGCCTTCGCTTCCCACGGTGAGGACGGTACCGCCGTTGAGAATGGGAGTCCAATAACAGCCGCAGCCTGCCTTCAAAGCGTAGATAAAGCAGATTCCGTCATGGGTAATGACCG
>JAFQNZ010000229.1 GCA_017395715.1 Clostridia bacterium
ACTAACCCCTACGCAGCCCTTGATGGCACTGGCGCGGGTGTTGCGTTCCTTTTCAAGAACGACGAGAAGAAGCTCTCTCTCGAGACTCCCATGCCCTTCAGACAGTACCCCGTACAGGCAAAGAACCTCGAAACCGTTGTTCCTTGCGAGTCCCGTACTGCCGGCGTCATCATGTATTACCCCCTCTCCGCTCTGATCGCTGTCGGTGTTACCGGCAATGTTCCTGCTGAAGATGAGGGCAACACTGAGGAACAGCCCAACGAATAAGCTGATTTTTTATACGGAGAGGTTGCCGATTGGTAGCCCCTCCGTATATTCTCGGTAAATAAAAAATTGGAGGTTAAGATTATGAAACTGAAGAACATCAGTCAGAAGGTCATCAGCATCGGATCTATCGTGCTTATGCCCGACAAGGACATCCCAATCACAGCGCAGAAGGCAAAGCTCCCGTCCATCAAGGCGCTTATCAAGGCAGGTTTCCTCTCTATCGACGACAGTGAGGAAAAACTCGAAGCCGCCAAGAAGGAAGCTGCCGAAGCCGCAAGAAAGCAGGCTGAAGCAGATGCGGCGAAGAAAGCCGAAGAAGAAGCTGCTCAGAAGGAGAAAGAGGAAGCCGCCAAGAAGGAAGCCGCTGACAAGAAAAGGGCTGACAAGGCTGCCGCTGAACAGAAGTAAGGAGGACCGCCATGACAGCCATTGAAATGATCCGCCTCGTCGGTGCAGAGTTCAAAGACATCGGTGATGATGTCCTTGAAAAGTGGCTTGAAATAGTCCGCCCGATGGTGAGCAAGAAACAGTTCGGCAAACTCTACGAGCAGGCGCTCGCGTTCCTTGTTTGCCACAGACTGAAGATGGCTGGTTACGGTGAAAACCCTTTAGGTGATATTGGGGCTATCGGCATCGGTTTCGCTGTTGGAAGCGTTTCCGAGGGCGGAAGCAGTATCAGCTTTGGAGCGAATCAGAGTTCCAACATCGTAACGGATGCCGAACTCGGTCTTACCGCTTACGGAGTCCAATATTTGTCGCTCCGCAGAATGGTTATAGTTCCGATACGCTGTAGCGGAGAGGATGTGTAACTATGGCAACCGAATTTACTGATCTTACCCCGGAGGGTAAAAGGTACTTTGCGGAGCTGAAGAAACTTGCCAAGCTCGAGGTACAGGTGGGCTTCCAAAGAGGCGAAGGTGCTTCGGAAGACGGAACCGACCTTGTGGATATTGCCGCGTACAACGAACTCGGCACATCTACATCTCCGGCACGACCGTTCATGAAGCAGAGTTTTGAGAATCACGAGAAGGAGCTCCAAGCTGCCTGCGACGTGGTGAACAAGACGATCTCAAACGGAGGAACCGCACAGCAGGCGCTCGACAAACTCGGCGTGTTCTGCAAAGGCTTGGTTCAGCAAGAAATAGTCGATGGCGGATTTGAGCCCAATAAACCATCCACCATCGAGAAAAAAGGGTCAGATCAGCCCTTGATTGATACCGGCACTATGCGTCAGTCGGTACAATACGTCGTGAGAAAAAGGAAGTGATAGGCCGTGAACATTACGCTGTTCAATAAGAAGTATTGGGTGAGGCGCTTCGGCGAACAGAAGGAAGTTCGCGGATACTTCACAGCCGGGTATAGTGACTTCGTTGCAAGTCTGAACGTCCACCCGATGGGCGCAGATCAGATGCAGGCACTCCCGGAAGGAGAGCGAAAGCTCAAACGCCTCGAGGCTCATGGAAGCGATGTGCTCATAGTGGCAAATCAAGACACGGGCATCAAGGGCGACCTTCTTCTGTATGATGGCGATTGGTACGAATGCGTTTCGGCGCAGAAATGGGATCACACGATCCTGTCGCATCTGAATTATCAGTTTGTCATCGTCCCCAACGACGCATCGAGGTCGGTAGATACGGCAAATCCGCCTACCGCTGATCCTGCAACATGGAAAGGCGATGAATCGACATGAGAGTTGGAGAAGCAAGAGAACTGTTCCGGCAGTTGACAAAAGAGTATTTCGCCGGGGCTACTGTGGCGTTCACGCGACAGAGCAGACAGCCGAAAGCGGATCTCCCGCTCGTGACGCTCACGCCCGGAAATGTGAAGCGTCCGAACACACCAAACTATGAAACAGTAAACGGGACCATCGTTGGAAATTACTTGTCGAGATTGACGATCACGATAGACCTTTTCACCCACGGCTCCCCGATCAAGGATGAGGATACGGGTCAGATTTTTGCCTATGAAAATACGGCTCTTGATGATATGCTGGCCTTTGCTGATTATCTGAACTCCGAACACACTGTTCAGTGGTGTGATCGCAAAGATGTGAGCATCTTGATAGACGGTGACGCCCAAGATCTCACGGGGATTGTGAATGACACTACATACGAGTACCGCTCGCGCCTCACAGTGTTCTTCTACTTTACCCAAAAAGCCATCGGTGCAGCTTCGGTTGCATCCGAAGCGAGTATTCTGTACCCCACAGGAGAAATTGATGAGTTCGGCGAACCGATCTACGCACCGGGCGAACCCGTTGAAACGGAAAGCGTATCGGGCGATTTCAGAGATGAAACGGACGAAGAGGTTATCCCTGTGGTAAAGACAGAGTTCGAGCAGTCCTCCAGTGGCGGAGGAAGCAAAGAACTCGCCGACAAGCAGGTTGGCTGGTTCAATGAAGTTGAATTTACAGAAGGAGGATCATCGAATGAGTAAAAACTACGATCTGATCGCGACGGTTGACATCGACATCGCTTCGCCGATTGTGGATGACACGAGTTTCGATAATTTACTCATTATGGGTCCCGCTCCGAAAGGTGAACACAACGCTCCCGACGTCGGTGCTTATTCGAGCATCGAGGAAGTCATGGATGCAGGCTTCGTTGTGAGCGGCGATGATGCTGACCCCGTCGGCGAAGCCGCTCTCGTTGCGTTCGCTCAGAGCCCGACCCCCAACACAGTTTACATTGCGATTCAGAAGCTCTCTGCTTCTGCCGTTGCCGCCAAGAAGAACATTGATGAGATTAACGCGACCATCAAGGAGTTTGTCGGCACGAATCCCGATGCCGTCGGATGTACTGCTGAATACGACCTTGAGGCGAGACGAATCACTGTCAACCTCACCGTTCCGTTTGCCGAAGCATCCGGCCACGGTCTGTTTGAAGCCCTCTCCGCTCTCGTGGAAAAGGGATATAAAACGACCATTGACGGCGCAACCATTCAGACCGATAAGCAGTTCGCAAACACCGCTTATCATGAGCCCTGCATGGCTCTCGCAAAGGGCAGCGAACCCGTCGTGTTTGACATGAAGGTCAGTACCGAGGATGTTCCCGAAGTCACCTACCGCATCAAGGTTGCATTCCCCGACCCCGATGTTGGCGTTGTTGAGGAAGACGACCTCGCACCCGTTGACGCTCCCGAAACCGAGCTGGAGGACACTTCTCTCACCATTGCTCGAGCTTGCGAGTCCAGCGGTTGGTATGTGCTTTGCACCGCAGGCGTAGACCCCAGCGAGTATGAAGGAATCGCGGCGTTCATTGAGACGCAGGCGAGAATCTTCGCTTATACCGAGCTTGGCTTTTTCAAAGCCGGTAAGGAAGGCGAAAACGTCCCCACTGTTGGAACTGTGTATTACAGAACCCTCGGTGTTTACGGCAAAGTCGCCAGCGATCAGCCCGACGAAGAGATTCCTACCGCGAACAAGTACGAAAACGTGGCGTTCACGGCAAAGTGGCTCAACTATCCGTCCGGCAGCGAGACTTCGGCTTTCAAGGCTCTCGCGTCCGTGTACCCGTCCGAACTCACCACGACTGAGATGAAACAGCTTGAGGCGGCAAACCTCAACTACTTCGTCACGGTCGGCAACAAGAACATCACCATGAACGGCAAGGTAATTGCCGGCGAGTGGGCTGACATCATCCGCTTCCGCGACTGGTTGAAGAACGATATGCAGCTCCGCGTGGTGAACCTGTTCATCGTGAACCCCAAGGTTCCGTACACCGACGGTGGCATCGGTCTTGTTCAGAATCAGATGCTCGCATCTCTGAAGGCAGGACAGGACGCAGGCGGTATCGCAGATGAAGAGTTCGACGAGGACGGCAACAAGATTCCCGGATACGTTACGTCTGTGCCTCGCGCTTCGAGCCTGTCCGATTCCGAAAAGGCATCGAGAAAGCTCAAAAAGTGCAAATTCAAGGCAAGACTTGCGGGTGCTATCCACTTCGGAGAGATCGCCGGCAGCTTGACCTACTCGCTGTAAGGAAGGAGGATAAATCATGGGAAAGATCAAGACTTATAACCCGAAGGAAGTGACTTGCGCTTTCGGAAACCACATGGTAACGGGTTACGCAGAAGACAGCTTCATCACCATTGACCCCAACGGCGACGGTGTCACCAAGAAGGTCGGATGCGATGGAGAGATCGTTAGAAGCATCAGCCCCGATGATACTTTCATCATCAAGCTGAGTGTGCTTCAGACTTCCGAGACAAACTCGTTCCTTCAGCAGAAATACGCGCAGGACCGCAAGAACGGCGAAGGTATGTTCCCGGTTCTCATTAAAGACCTCAAGGGCGGACTGGTATTCAGTACCGACGCAGCGTGGGCCATCAAGCCTGCTTCGAGAGGCTTCGGCAAAGAAGCGAACAACCGTGAGTGGGAACTCCACACCGGTTCGGGCGTACTCGAAGAATAAAGCAAAATCCAATACGGGCTATGCCGCGTGGTGTAGCCCGTTTCTATCTGAAAGTTAATCTTAGGGGAGGTTATATACATGAAGCAAATGGAAGTCACAGAAAAGAAGATCGGCGAAAGCACGTTCTACATCAAGCCGTTCCCGGCGTTCGTTTCGGCGAACATCAGCGGTGAGCTCGCGGCGCTTATCACGCCCATGCTCAGCGGTCTTGCCCCTCTCGTAGGCGGTATCAGCGACGATGGCGCAAACTTCGACATTGGCAACGTCAATGTTGAGGATGCCATG
>JAFQNZ010000230.1 GCA_017395715.1 Clostridia bacterium
GATTAAGGCATTCGTTTGTGAAGTTGTGCGGGGATGGTTTTCCGCATTGAGCCGAACTTGATAGCAATCAGCAAACACGACCGCTTTACCCGGGACAAGCGGTACCATATTGCCGTTTTGTGCAAACGGTACTTTCGGGGGCGGCGTGTTGGTTAAAAGAAATGTTTGGGGCGTGATACGTGCTGTGAGATTGCCCGGCAGAGAGATACTGCCGCAAAAGGCGTTTTGAGATGCTTTATGAATCTTTTCCATGAGTTCATGGATGTGTTTTTCGCTTATTTCAGTGTTTGCAAACGAGCCGACTTTTATGAGTAACACGCGAGAGAGAATTGCCGCATCAAGCGAAGATAACACGGTGATATCGTCGGTGTGGCTGTATTCTTTGGCAAGATCGAAGAGAAACGCATCGTCTTGTCTTGCCGATTCGCTGAAACGGAGGACGGCTGATTCTGCTTCGGGATTGATGGCACGCAAAAGCGGCAAAACATGATGGCGGATGTGATTTCTCGTATAGGCAGTATCGCTGTTTGTGCTGTCGGTAACAAAAGGGATATTCTCTTGCTCAGCGTACCGTAAGATTTCATCCTTGGTAAAGGGCAGAAGCGGTCGGATGAGATTTTGCCGTATCGGATGAATACCGCCGGCACCATGGACTGACATACCGCGTACAAGGTGAAACAGAACGGTTTCTAAATTGTCGGTTGCATTGTGTGCGGTTGCAATTGTTGCATAGCCTTCTTTTTCGGCATATTCCGAAAGAAGACGGTAGCGCTCATTTCGTGCGGTTTCTTCAAGTCCTTTTTTTCCTGCTTGGGCAAGGGAGGGAATATCTACGCTCTCGCATACAAAGGGAATGGCTCTTTCGCAGCAGAAAGTGCTGCAAAACGCGGCATCACGGTCTGCTTCTTCTCCCCGTATCATGTGATTGACATGAAATGCCGTCAGACGGATATGACGCGCTTGACATTCTTTTTGCAGTAGCGTGAGAAGAACCGCCGAATCGGCACCGCCCGAAAAAGCGACGAGCAATGAATCGGTTGAGAGAAGCGCATGGTGCTTACAGAATAACTGAAACTTGGATTCAAATTCCGAGGGGGAATAGTGCTTTTTCATGCTTATGATTCTTCGCGGCGTTCGATGGTAGAAAACTTGGTGAACTGACCAAACCAGCCGAGCGGTACATTATCAAGTCCGCCGTGGCGGTTTTTGGCAACGATAACTTCGGCTTGGTTTTCGTCTGCCGGCTCTTTTTTGGTACCGTCATCATAGTAAGTTTCGCGGTATAGGAAGAGTACCGATTCGGCATCCTGCTCGATGGCTCCCGAGTCACGAAGGTCGGACAGCATCGGCTTTTTGCTCGTTCTGCTTTCAGGTCCTCGGGAAAGCTGTGCGCAACAAATGACCGGAACACCGAGGTCTTTTGCCATCAGCTTCATATTACGGGAAATGTCGCCGACTTCAAGTACACGGTTTTCAATCTTTTTATCGCTGTTCATCAGCTGAAGATAGTCCACCACAACAAGACCGAGATTTTTCATTTTACGGAGCTTGGCTTTCATACCCGTAACGGTGATGCTGGACGTGTCGTCAATATAAATATCGCATTTGGCAAGATAGTCGGAGGCTTTGGCAAGCTTGGTCCAGTCATCCTGTGAGAGAATACCGCTACGAAGTTTGTTGGATTCAACCATAGCTTCGCTTGAGAGCATACGGAGAACAAGCTGTTGCTTGGGCATTTCCAAAGAGAAGATGCAAACCTGCTTACCTGTTTTTCCTGCAACATTGGCGGCAATATTCAGTGCAAATGCGGTCTTACCCATACCGGGACGCGCGCCGATCAGCACAAGATCGCCTTTGCCCATGCCAATCAGCACATTGTCAAGTCCCGAAAAGCCTGTGGGCATACCTTTGGTATCGTCGCGGTTTTCGGCAAGTGCGTTCAGGTGGGCATAGGTTTCGACGATAACGTCGCGGATATGCGAAAAGTCAGATTGCTGTTTGTTCTGTGCCAAAGAATAAATCTGACCGCCCGCGCTGTCGATCAGGACAGAAGCGTCATCCTGGGCGGCATAAGCGCTTTCGGAAACATCCGAGCAGACGCTGATCAAGGAACGCAAAAGCGATTTGTCTTTGACAATGGAAGCATATTCTTTGATATTGGAGGAGGAAGGCACGATCTCGGCAAGTGTGCGGATATATGCCTTGGATTTGTCTATGTCATATACGCCTTCCTTGACAAGTTCTTCGGAAAGCATGACCGGGTCGATATCTTTGCTTTGCAAAAAGAGTTTTTGCATGGCAGAAAAGATCTCACGGTGTTCTTCAAGATAAAAATCATCGGTAGAAACAACCGTGGCAACATCGCCGATCTTTTCGGGATCAATGAGTATCGAACCGAGGACCGATTGCTCCGCTTCAAGGGAGAAGGGGAGTTTACGTACCGAATTTTCGTGTACTGCCATTGTGATACCGTCTTTCTTTTGTTTTTGAGAATTACTTCTTTTCGGTAACGATCAGGTTGATTTTGCCGACAACACCGACATACAGCTTGACATCGAGTGTATAGCTTCCGAATGCACGGATGGGCTTATCCAAAACGATTTTTCTTTTATCGATCACAATGTTCTTGGTTTTTTCGAGTGTTTCGGAAATTTCCTTGCTGGTAACCGAGCCGTAGGGTTTACCGTCATTACCCGCGGAAAGCGACATGGTAACAGTAACGGTATTCAGCTGTTCGGCAAGAGCCTTGGCTTCCTTGGTTTCGGTTTCGATTTTGAATTTCTGTGCCTCTTCACGGTTTTTTCTTTCGTTCATCGCCTTGGCATCGGCAACGGCGGCGAGCTTTTTGGGGAAGAGGAAGTTTCTTGCATATCCTTCGGAGACATCAATGAGATCTCCTTTTTTGCCTTGTGCTTTTACATCTTGTAAGAGAATAACTTTCATGATATGAGTACCTTTCAATTATGTTCGTGATTGGAATGAGAATTATGTTTGATTATTCATCGAGATATTTGTCAATGGCGGCGAGAAGCATCTGGTAGGCTTCTTCGACCGAACAGCGAAGCTCGGTTGCGGCTGAGTCGTAGTGACCGCCTCCGCCGATGCTTTCAAGGATCTTCTGTACGTTGATCTTGCCTGTTGATCTTGCTGAAATACGGATGCTGTCTTTCATACGGCAGATCGCAAAAGAGGCAAGAATTCCGTCAACGGTAAGGAGATTGTCTGCCACTTTGGCGGCAGCAATGCGGTCTTGTGCGGTACACTCTTCCTCTGCGTTGATGGAGATTGCAAAGACTTTGCGGTAGGTTTCCACATTGGTCTCAAAGCGAGCTTTGCGAATGAGTTCGTCAAGACCTGTCTTAAAGAATTCCTGCGCTTCATTGGGATTTGCGCCTTGTCCGCGCAAGAACTGCGCCGCAGCAAAGGTTCTGACGCCTGTGTTGACAACAAAACGTTTGGTGTCGAGCATGATTCC
>JAFQNZ010000231.1 GCA_017395715.1 Clostridia bacterium
ATAAGGATAGATCCCATTGATGATATCATTCTTGATTTGACTGTAAAGCTGGAGATAGACGGGGCGTTTGGTTTTGTCAACGATATACTTCATCTGGTTATATAAAACTCTCCCGAATTGGTAATTGTTATATGTTCAGATACAGTATATACTATCTTCATCGGTTTGTAAAGGAGATAGATCAAAAATGCGATCCAAAACAAGAAAAATTGTGATGACAGCACTTATGATGGCGTGTGTATGCGCGGCAACAATGATCATTAAAGTTCCTTCGCCTTTGAAAGGGTATTTGAATCTCGGTGACTGCGTGGTACTGATGGCAGGATGGATGCTCTCGCCCGGCTACGGATTCCTTGCTGCCGGCGTTGGCTCGGCACTTGCCGATCTGTTTTCGGGCTATATGACATACGTACCTGCAACATTTGTGATCAAGGGATTGATGGCGTTAATCGTGTTTGTTTGCTATAAGCTGATGTCCAAAAGACTCGGCAGTCTGGTATCGCAAATCATTGGCGGCGTGATCGCCGAAGCGATCATGGTGCTTGGATATTTCGTGTTTGAGGGCTTTTTGTACGGATTTATTCCCTCAATCGTGAACATTCCCGCAAACTGTGTGCAAGGAGCTGCGGGGCTTGTGATGGGGATTATTTTGATCCGCGTGTACGAGGCAAGACGGAACAGAGCGTAAGGGTACGGGATTTTCGCCGATGGCGAATGCAACCCATGCGCGAGAGGGGATGGCTGATTCTTGAAGTCAGCTTTACAATGATTGATTTCACTAAAACTCAAATATAACCAAAACGCCGAGAGTAACACTTTAGTTGCTCTCGGCGTTTTCGGTATAGACTAATTCACAATTTTATGATATAATTTTATTAAAACAGCGAATCAACCATATTTTTCTGCAACGAATAGGATGAAAACAGCCGATGACGGCAGAAAGGAGGATCCTCTATGATCGGATTTAATAAGGATTTTGAAAAACAGTGCGGTGAATATTTGGAATATCTCTATCGCCTTGCCGAGAAGCAGTATAACGACTGTGCGGATATTGATACTTTGGTACAGAATACACTTAAGGTATTGCTCATCAAAATGAGTATGGGTGAAAATGTGGAATATCCCAAGGGATTCTTGTCTGCAGTTCTCAAAAACAAATACAACGCATGGCTTCGTGAAAAGTATAAAGCAGAGTACGTGGAATACTCGGATGGTGCTATCAGCGAGACCTACAACGAATTCGAGGAAAAAGAAGAAGTCGAGCGCAAGAGCGAGGAATATGAATCAGTACGCCGTGAGATCGGTCGCCTTATTCGTATCTATCGTGAAGTAACGGTGCGCCATTATGTTCACGGGCAAACGGTAGAACAGATTTCGAAAGAGCTTGGAATTCCGCGCGGAACGGTGCTATCCCGTCTTTCCGCGGCAAGAGATCAGATCAGAGAGGGACTTGAAAATATGGAAAAGTATTCGCAGATCAGTTATGAACCTAAAACAGCGTCCATTGGCATATGGGGTAACGGTGGGCTTAATGGCGAGCCATTTTCACTCATGCGCTCGGATATCGAAGCCAATATTCTGAATTTGGCATATGAAAATCCCGTGTCGGTGCGCGGTATTGCCGATACGATGGGTATGCCCAGCGCATATATTGAGCCTATCATTGAGGTTTTGATCAAAGGTGAGCTGATGGGCAGAACCGCGGGAGGACTTGTCTATACCCGTTGCTTTGTGCAGCGATACGAGGATGCCTTTGGTGATATCCCTGCCCAAGAAAAACTTGCCGACAAATATGCTTCTCGTGTATGGGAGATTGTATGGAAACATCTTGAGCCTTTGACGGCGCGTGACGATTTTGCCGAGATGTCAGACAAACAAAAGGCAACGATGCTTTTGTTTGTGATGAATCAAATGCTGAATGAAGTTTTACGCAAGAGCCGTCCTGATTCGGAGCATACGCCTAAACAGCCGCCCGAGCGTCCCGATGCAGGTAGATGGCTTGCAACTGTGACAGTTTACGATCATAATCAGAAAAGAGATAATCCTTACGATGGCTCAGGTCCTGTACAAGTTGGATATAGCTCAAAAAGTGACGGTAAGTTTGACTGTCAGATGTTAGATTGCCAATCGCTTTTCGGTGAGGCGCATTGGGCATATAATCTGTTTAAATACAGATGCTCCCTGCAGAGCATTCTGCGATTTTATGCTTCCTTCCTGCCTTGCGATGTAAAGACCGACAACCAGCTTCTTTACGAACTGATTCCTGAATTTGAAAAGCTTTGTATCTTGAAACGTGGTACGGACGGAGAAATCAGACTCGATATCCCGGCATTGCCTTTTACCGAAGTGACAAATCATTGGAATCCCGTTTGCGAAGCAATCAAAAAGGAGCTTTTTGAATTGCTGTCGGATGATCTGCGTAAGCTTTGGGCAAAGACCAAGAACCGTGTTCCCAAGCACGTGGATGAAGCGGAATATTTCGTTCACGCAGGTGCGATGGGCGCGTATGTAAAAGCACAGCTTCTCGCGATCGTGAACAAGGGTCTTTTGCCTTATCCTGTGGTTGTTGGAAAAACACCGCTGATTTATATTGCATACCGAAAGAAGGATATGTAAATGGAATTTTGGTATGCACTGATAGGCATTATTGCCTTTATTGTATTATTTCCGTATATCCGTTGCTTTTTCAGTCGATTGAAATGCGCCGGCAAAATCAGTAAACTTTGCCGTAGAAAAGGATATAAAATATATCCGACACATCTGTTTTGGTTTCTTGGAAATAAACGTGCGAAAAGATGTGACCTTTACATAGAAACCGCAAACGAGGTGTTTTCGATCAAACTGTTTGGTATGCCGAGAAGATTGTCCATTCTGATTTTGAAAGAAAATGGCGAGTATTTTATCCGCAGTTATATAGCGTTGATCTCATATGGCGCCGGTATTCGTTTCCCGATCAATGGCAAGCCGAAGCCCATGCCCCTCTATGATTTTCGATACAGATACAAGGATGAATGGGAGATCAAAACGCCAAGGCACATTCTTTTGGTCAACCCTGTTTCGATGGAAACCAAGCGCCAACCGTATCACGGCGGCGAGGTAACTGTAGGCGCGGGCGATATCGTAAACGGAATGGAAATCGATTCCTTACCCCGCCTTTTAGGAGATTTGGAGAGTGCTCTATGATACATGCACCGCGATTGCTAAATAATCGTTTTACAACTCTGTTGCCAAATACGCTTTTTTCTGATCTGCAAATTGACAAAATTTTAAGTGCGCAAGCGATTGCTGTGTTACAGCATCCATGCGAGCCAAATGAGATCGCGCGCCGTAACGAGTTGTTTCTTTTGCTTGATAAGAGCGAGAACGTGGCACACATGGAAAATACACTTTCTGTTCTGTGCGCAAACGAGCGGGCATTGTATTTGTTGAAGGAAGCAAAGATTCCGCTTGACACATATTACCGTCAAGCGGAATTATTTGAAGCGTATCTTGCTTCTTGTGAGGCATTGGTTTCGATGTACGGCTTTGGCGAGTTGTTCGCTGATGTAGCAGATTATTATTCATCAGAGAAATCCCGAAACCTGCGTTCCGAAATGAAAAAATCGGCACATAAAATCAGAAGCCTGCTTCTTGAAATGAACGCAGGTCTTTTGTCCTTTGCCGATAAGAATTGGCTCACGCCCGATTATGAGGCCGTAAGCGAAATTGAAAACATTTCGGTATGTGCCGAACGTCTTGGGTTCGCTGTTCCGAAAAAGAAACCGCAGAATACCAAAATCAATCTTTCTTTGTCGGATGCTATGTGCCGTCTTTATTCGGATAAGGTCGCACAGATCGAAGATGAAATTGCCAAATATGCCGACGCTGATTTTTATGAACCGACTGCATATATCCCCGAGATCAAATTCTTTTTGGAAATACACGGCTTGATACAGCGTGCAGCCAAGATCGATGTGCCACACAGTAATGCAAAGATTGCCCAAACGCCAAAGTATATAGCGAAAAGGCTTTATGACGTTTCTCTTTTGGCAAAAAAATGTGAAAATATCGTTCCCAATGATGCCGATTTCACCGAAAATGAACCTTTCTGCTTTTTGCTTGGCGCAAACGGTGGTGGCAAAACGACCTATCTCCGCGCACTTGGAGTTAATCTGGTATTTTTCCTCGCAGGTTGCCCCGTGTTTGCAAAAGAAGCGGAAATATATCCGTTTGATATCGTCCTTTCACATTTTCCGAAGGACGAGCGATTTGACAATACCGGCAGACTTGATGAGGAACGAAAGCGCACCGAGGAAATGCTGAATATGGCAGAAAACAAGGTAGCCTTTCTGTTTTTTAACGAAACCTTCAGCGGCACCGATGACAAGCGTGGCTTTGAACTGCTCACCGACACCGCTGAAAAGATCGAGGAGAGCAAGCATTTTGGTCTGTACGTTACCCACTTTCACGAGGTTATGTCGCTTGACTATCCCGTTCTCTCGGCAGAGGTTGACTTGACGGATGCCAATAAGCGCACCTTCCGCATTGTGAGATCCAAAGGAAGTGCATCATCGTATGCTGCCGATATACTCAAAAAGTACCGTCTTGATAAAGACTCTTTAGAGTCCAGGAGGTACGGTCATGGCAATTAGTATTTTGTATTTGAACGAGCGAAACTCTTATGCAGAAACGCTCTCCGAAAGAATTCTGTACCACCTTTCGCTTGACCGTTCTTTTTCACATATTTGCGCCGATGTCAAGAAGAGGGATTATTTTCTTTCTGTGGTGTCAGATCTGACCAACGATAAAAATGAGGTTCTGTATCGCCAAGAGATCGTAAAGGATTTTGAAAATAATCCCTCTTTGCTTGAACAGCTCATATCGTTATCTACACGATTTGAGGAACTGCGAATCACGCAAAAGACAGCCGGAAAGGACGAATATCGGCTGAATGCAACGGGTACTGCTTCTTCCGCAACGGCCAAGAATATTCTGCAAGCGCAAGCACTTTGCCTAAAACGCGCCTTGCTGTTCATAAAGGCATACGGCGACCTTTTGGCGAATTTTGATTTGCAGTCCCAAGGATTGAACAATCTATATTCCGCTTGCAAGAAAATGTATGAAAGTCCCGATTTTACAAAGCTGATCACTTTCTGCTCCAAGTATGAGAATTTCAGCGCAGGCGGATATTGGGATTTCAAGTTTGCACTGAACGATGAGGGGCGTATTGAATCGTATGAGTTGATCGATCACAGATATATTCATGTAACCGATTCGGAACTAAAAAAGAAAGGCTTTTCACTTTTTAAGAAAGCAGAAGAAGTTACCTATCCTTGTCAGCGCTTAAGTCCTGCAAAAGATGGCCTGTACGAGTGGCTTGCCATTTCAGCGTTGTCCGGTCTTTCGGGTGTGTTCGCGAAAATCTCAGAACAGATATTTGAGAAGTACGGCTTGATCGGTCGTGAGCTGGTCTTTTACGATGTTGCGCTCAAGTATATACAAGCTTTATCGGGGAAGAAAGTGTCGATTTGCTATCCAACATTTTCGGAAGATCAAAGCATAAAGGTCAAAAATTTATATGACCTTTATTTGTTGATGTCGAAACCCAATCCGTCTGATGTCATCCCCAACGATTTTTCACTTGGAAAAGATAACGATGGCTTGTTGGTATTTGGTAATAACGGAAGCGGTAAGACAGTTTATTTGCGTTCTATTGGCACAATGCAGGTTCTCGCCCAAGCAGGATTGCCCATTCCATGTGAACGCGCAGAGGTTACGTTATTTTCACAACTTGCAACACAATTTTCGGAAGCAGAAAAGGAATTCTGTGAGGGAATCGATGCAGGACGCTTTGAGCAAGAGGTGCGCGAGCTTGCCGCAATGGTTGATACCTTGAAAGAAGGCTCACTTGTGTTCCTAAATGAAACATTCCAAAGCACCGCCTACATCGAGGGCGCGGAAGGCCTGTATCATCTGTTAAAGCATTTTTCTGCCTTCAATATCCGCTGGATATTGGTGTCACACCTGCGGCAGCTTGAAGAAATGTTTGAGCCAAATGAAGCGATCGTTTTGCATACGGGAGAGGGATATAAGATTAGTTGGTAATAACACCGCCGAAAGTAACCGTTTGGTCGCTTCTCAGCATCAATTCGAATAATTATAGTAAAAAACAAATCCGAACCAATTTCGATTTACGAAATAGTTCGGATTTGTTACGTTTGACGGGAATCAGAACCCTGATCTGCGAGTTAGTGATTGAGAATTGATTGTTTAGTTAATCAAATCCGTATGGGAATTTCGCCGATGGCGAATGCGAATCCATGCGCAAGAGGGGATGGCTGATTCGTACGGGAGATCGACTTGAGCAAAGCCTTTTGGCTTTGCTCAGCGAGTTTGCTTTGTCGGCTTGCGCCTCCATTTTGGCTTTGCCAAAAACATCAAACTTCGCCCATGCCCGAACCTTTGGTTCGGGCATGGGTTCTCACCCCGTAGGGGACAAAACAAAAGACCATCAGCTTTAGCTGATGGTCTTTTGTTTTGGTGACCCGTACGGGAATCGAACCCATGTTTCCAGCGTGAGAGGCTAGCGTCTTAACCGCTTGACCAACGGGCCGGATGCTTGACTATTATAGCATTAAATTTTATAAAGTGCAATAGGCAAGATGAACAAAATATTGCTTTTTGTTTTGTTGAAAATTATCTTTATCTGTCAGCAATATTTTGTCGATTCAGTTTAGTTTGAGTTTAGATAGGGGCGGTAAAATTAGGTATCGACAATAGGATAAGGAGTGTTGATTGATGAAGCCGAGACGAAAGGCGTGGTTTCGTTTTTTGAAGAAAATCATGCGGATTTTTATTAGAAAAACAGACTTTGTGTATTTGGGTGAGCCGATTCGTGACGGGTCGATCATTTTAAGCAATCATGTGGGAACGGCGGCACCGCTTGCATGGGAACTTTACGGGAATGTGAATTTCCGTTTTTGGGGTGCGCATGAAATGAATTCGGGGCTTCGCTCACTTTACCGTTACCAAACGAGAGTTTTCTATCACGAAAAGAAGCATTGGAATCTGTATCTTGCCCGTTTATTTTGTTTGATCGCTTCGCCCTTGACGTTTTTATTTTACAAGGGACTCGATTTGATCTCTGTCTTTTCCGATCTTCGGTTTAACAAAACCTTGAAAGAGAGTGTTCGCACACTTGAAAATAAAGACAGTATTGTGATCTTTCCCGAAGATTCCGCAAAAGGGTATCTTGATGTTCTGGAAGGCTTTCACGCGGGCTTTACGCTTCTTACCGAGAGATGCTTGAAAAAGGGAATGGATGTTCCGATCTATGTTGCGTATTATCAAAAGGAAAGCAAGACCTATCTTGTTGACAAGCCTGTGATGTTGTCCGAATTATTTGCGCACGGCGGCGACCGTTTTGCCATTGCCAAAGAGCTGTGCGAGCGTTGCAATGCGCTTGGCAAGATGGATGCTTCTGCCGTTGAAGAAGAGAAGGCAAAAGAAGAAACGGTGAAAAAAATCTACGTTGCATAATACAAAATCCCGAAACTGAAGTTTCGGGATTTTGTTATGTTCTTATTCGGATATGACAAAGTAGATGCCGTTAATTTCTTCAATGCGTTCTCGGCAGGATGTATCGTTATTGTGCGTGTTTGCCGTAATGTAAAGACCTATGTTACCGTGGATGCCGCTTCTGGCGCTTGAAACTTCGATCAATACCTCGTGGCCGAGCATCTTGCGTATTTCATCGGTGATACTGCCTGCGGATTCAGCTTGGCAGATTTCGGCATAAAGGTGCATGGATTTTTTTCTTCGTCTTTCGAGTCTTGTTAAAAAGGCTGCTGTGAAAATGCACGCGCCGGTGGCAATCAGTGCGCCGAGATAAAAGCCGTAGCCGAGTGCAATGCCGATGGTTGCGGTTGCCCACATACCCGCGGCGGTTGTGAGACCGGTAATGACATTATTCTTTTTGACGATAATCATACCCGCACCGAGGAAACCGATGCCGGAAATGACCTGTGCGGGGATTCTGCCAATGTCACCCGAGCTTCCAATTTGGGCAATATATACACTGATCAGTGCTGTCATGGCTGCGCCGACACACACGAGGATATGCGTTCTTAATCCGGCAGGGCTACCGTTTTTACCTCTTTCGCTGCCGATGATGCCACCCAAGATAACGGCGAGCATGATTCTGACTATGACAGAAATCCAATTAAATTCAATGAAATACTCTTTACAAAATGCTATAATCTGTTCCATAACGCCCTCCTTGATACTATATTAGTACATTATAGCAAGATTGTTTTAAAATGTCAATGCTATTTTTGGTGATTTTTTCAAGAACGTTAGGGAATGCGCCATGCTTGGAAACGAAGCCTGTGTATTATTTTTCGAAGGCATAGTCAGAAATCATAGATGTATCTCTCACAACCGCCCAGCAAGCATCCTCTGACAATAATTCGGCAAGCTTGTAGATTGCATGAGCATATAAAGCATTTGAAATCAAAAATACATATTTTTTTGTTTTCGTTGCTGTATCAGTGTAAACTGCATTGATGCAGGTATCCTTTAAGAGCCTCAAAGCCGCTGCGGTTTCACCCTCTGTGAGATTGCAACCGGTCATAATCTCATCAAAAGTGAATTCTGTATTATTCACCTTTGATTTTTCAAAAGCTGTCTTGTACTGATAATAAAAAACTTTTCGGAAATTCTTATCAGTTAAATACATTAAAGTGTAATCGTCTGTTTGACCTTTTATTACATTTTCACTTCCAATGGCTTTATAAGTTGAATCGATGAATGAAAAATCCTCTGTTGTGACGATTGCACCTTCCGTATTGGAAAGGCAACCGATTCTGCAACCTTCCATTAACTTTTTGATTTGGAATTCCAATTGTTCTTTGTCAGATGAACCAATATGCGTGAATCGCATTTTTGTGTTATAGTAAAATAATTCAATGAGTTTTTGATGACAGAAAGCAGGGAAATCATCGGCTGAAACAGATACTTTTTCGGGTTCTTTTGCTATGCCGTACAGATCATCCAATGTAATATTCAAAGCGTTTGCAATTTCGGGAAGAAGCATCACGTCGGGCATCGAAACTTCCGATTCCCATTTTGAAACTGCTTGATTGGTTACACCAAGTTTTGCCCCCAGTTCCTCTTGCGTTAAGCCTTTTGCTTTTCTGTATTTTGCAATGTTTTTTCCGATACTCATAATCGTTAGCCTCCTTTTCTTTTGTGATTAAATTATAGCATATTTTCCGCTTGAAATGAAGATACCATTTGTCGAATTGACGAATTTTTCGTGGCAAAAAATCGCCAAATGGTTGGAAAATGCATTTCGCCGGCTCGAATCTGTCGAGAGAGCCGAAAAGCCCGAAATGCATCTACAAAATTTCGAAAAACTTTAGAATAAAATTGCTTTTCGCTCTCCTCTTTTATCTCTTCTCTGGAAAAGTCGCGCGGAGATTTAGAGAAAAGTGAAGAGTGAAGAGTGAAAAGAGAATAGTGAAGAGTACCAAAAAGAAAAAGCCGCTTGCGCGACTTTTCTGTTTGTGACGTGTGTCCGATTTAGATGCAACCGCCGTGTTAAGCCGATTTAGATGCACACCGATTTTGCAGAGGGTAGACTAACCCCTTGGCGATGATGGGGGTTAAAAGGTTTCGCGGTCTACCGGGCTTTTAACGCCATGCTTGTAAACGAAATCTATGTAGAAAACTATGAGGCATATTTACGAATCGAAATTAAATTGTTTGATAAACTCTTGTTTTAATTTGATTGTTTCAGACGATTCGGAGGGAGGATTTATTTCCGTTAATTGGTTATTGGCGTACTGAAAGCAAATATGATCTATTTTATCAAGTTTCGGTGTTACCGATAGCCGATGAATTATAATAGGTTTATCGGCTTCTTTTACCGTAAGAATAAAGTCTCTAAAATGCAGACAGTTTTTTTGCAATTTGAGAAAGCAAAGTATATCGATAATATCGAGGCTTGATACCGAAAGATTATATAGTGAGAGAAATATCATCCATATTTTTAAAGAGGAAATAAAAACGGCTAACAATGCAGGAACAAATGACAATAGAATGAGTGGGAACATAGAACACAAAAGAACTTGGTTTTTATTCCAAACCCCGAAAACAGGTTTTACATACGCAGCCGGAACAGAAAAAACTCCTTTATAAGGGAAAAAGAATATTCTTTCAACCTTTCTTCCCGCTATCCAACAAAAAAGGGCATGACACAACTCATGTATGGGAAGGCAAAGAATCACTATGGCAATCAAAACAGTAGAATTTGAGCCAAGATTTTTGTAAAATACAAATATAAAAATCAACAATGGGAGCATAAACAACCATGTAGAATATTTCTTTAGATTTTGTATTTTATCATCCATTCTAATCAATTCCGCATTTTCAAAAGTATATGATATACGCGGATGAAAATGAGATTCGTTTTTAAAAAAGGAAATTTTCATTTGATTCACCGCCTTTCTTTTTCATTATACCACAACTTTGTAAACATTTCAACCGTTTCGCTGATTCGAATCTGTCTACAGACCCGAAATGATGCGCAAAGCGCGGAAATGCATCTACAAAATTTCGAAAAATTTTAGAGTCGAAAAAAGCGGAGAAATCTCCGCTATAATTTTATTGCTTGTCTTTAGCCGTGTTAATCGAAGCAATCAATATTCTTTTCACCTCAACACATCTATCCAAGATCGTTTTGTCGTGATAGAATCCACTCTCAATCAAAAGCTCAAGCCAATATTCGGTTTCGGAGCATTCCTTGAGGGCAATATGTAACTTTGCCACAAAATCCGCCTTGCCATGAGCATAAAAAGCCTCGCGAATGTTTGCACCAATGCTCGTTCCTGAACGCAAAAATTGATTGATCAAAGCACTTTCGCATTTAGCTTCTCTCAACACCTTGCAAGTGCGAATCACCTCTAATGCAAATGCTTTCGACTTTATCATTAAAGGACTTTCAGACATATTACCTATCCTCCTTTTGAATTTATTTCATTATACCATAAAACCTATTACTTTTCAAATTAAAATGAAGATTTTGCTCAGCAAAATAAACAACACTTTTTAACTATTCACTATTACTTATTACTTTGCCACAAATCCCGCCAAGTTAGTGAAAAGTGAAGAGTGAAAAGTGAAAAAGTAAAAATCCCACGCTGACCGCGCGGGATTTTTGGCTGGGATAGCTGGATTCGAACCAGCGAATGCAAGAGTCAAAGTCTTGTGCCTTACCGCTTGGCGATATCCCAATATTTACGAC
>JAFQNZ010000232.1 GCA_017395715.1 Clostridia bacterium
AAAGAACACCCATAAGGCCGCTGTCTTCGTCGCCAGCCCACGCGATAGCGTTGACAGTGCTGTCGTTCGCGTATCTCGCGGATTCGCCCTTACGAGTATCGAGGGACTTGCCAGCAAGACGGGAAGCTCTCATTTCCTGTGCGGAATAGCCATAGGATGTACCGATGGACTTGATCTTCGCGTAGCTGGGCTTACCATCCACGTCTGCGCGAGGCAGGTCGGTGGAGTAGTTGTCGATGATCTTAGCCACACCGTGCTTGTCGTAGGTGTAGTAAGTGATGGTTTCTGCGCCCTCATCAGCTTCGGTGCTGATCGGGAACAGGCTGAGCGCCGTGAGTTCAGGGTACTCTACATCGTAGGACTGCTTCTTGACATAGTCAAGCTCACGAGCGAAAAATACAGACGCTTCCTCTGCGCTGTCGAAGCGGGTTCCTTCGGAAGCTCTGACTGCGTCGATGATGCCGGAACTTCTGAGAGTTCTCGCTTCGGCGCTATCGTAATGAGTATGTTTCATGTTCGCCTTCCTCCTTCTTTATGCCTGCTGCTGATTGAACAGCTCAACAGGAGCGACCTGTGCAGTAGTATCGACAGGACCGATGAAACGGCCCTTGATTGCTACGCCGCCTGCGGTATTGGTAAAGAAGCCTGCTTCGTCGCCGCTGGTTACAAGGTAAACAGGGTCGCCATAGGCAGGAGCCGCACCAGCCGCAACACGGACATAGATTCTGCCGTAACGCATTACGCCAACAGCAGCGTTCTTGCGAGCGGCGAGCTTGCCCTCGCAGTCAAATTCAGTGGTGCGATTGTTGGTCGCAACACCCTCGAAATCGGCAGCAGTTGCACCGTCAGCAGGGAGCTTAACGGTCTTGCCGGGAACAGAGCCCTTGACAACGCCAACGCCGAACTTCAGCTTGCCAGCGTCTTCCTCGTTCTTGAACGAGTCGATGGCATAGGGTGCAAGATCGACGATGCCGCCGGCTGCACCTTTGGGAGCGAAAAAGCTGTAATTAGTCTGTGCGCTCATGGTTTAGTCCTCCTTCTTATTCTTGTGACGCGCGATCATTTTCTCTCTTGCGCTGAGAGCGGAATCGCCCTCGTTCTGAGGATCACGACCGTCACGGTTGAACATCTGCTTCTTCTGATACTCGGTGTCCTTTGCGGGGCGAGCTTTTACCTCGTCGCAAGCACACTCGAACATCGCGTCGATGAAAGTAGTGCTTCTGCCGTCAAGACGGACGCCGGGGCGAACAGCCTTGATGATGGCTTTCTTTGCAGACTGGATGTTCATGTCTTCGAGCCCATCCATGTTGAGGGTTCTGCCGATCATGCCGATCTTCACGCGCTGACGGATGATAGCGTCAACGGAGTCTGCGTTTACAGCAGGAGAGGACTTCTTGTCGCCGCAGTCGTCACTGTCCTGCGCGACAGGCTTATCCTCGAGATTGTCGTCGCTCTCATCCTTGTTGTCGATGACGTCCTTGATCTCTTCGATTGCCTTTTCCTCTTCGTCGGTCTTCTTACCTGCATTGAACTCTCTCTCGGCAAGCAGAGTGTCAATGATGTTCAGAAGAACTTCGATGTCTTCGTCCTGCTTAACGATAACATCGTTGGCTTCCTCCACGGTAGCGGGATCAGCCTGCGAGTCTCTGCGGTCTTTGCGGTCCTTGATCTGCTCAACCTTTTCCTCGACGGTGGAACCTTCTTCCGCTGCGGGATCATCCGCAGGATCGGTGTCAGCCTTTGCAGGCTCGCCTGCGCCGGGTTCCGTGCTGACAACCTTGTCATCCACGGGTTCGTCTTCATCCGCCTTACGAGCGGCGCGACGGGCTTTGTACTCTTCGATAGCCTTCTCGAGTTCCTCGGGAGAGAGAACACCGTCAGCACGACGAGCACTTGTGTTGGTCTTCTTGCTCATAGCTTTTCCTCCTTTAAGGATAAAATTATTGTCGCGGCTATCAATATTTAGTCGCGCCGTTTCGCCTGCACGGGCTTCTCGCACAAGGGCAAGATGATTGATCCGAATATTTCGCTGGATAGCATCGTAATGCTGTCCGTTCCATTCTCCGGGCGTTTCATCAAGATCGAGGTTGTAGCCGAGAGATAATTCCTTCAACCCGCAATCTTTCATTGCGTCCGTGTCGTGGATAACGATTTCAGCTCGGACATCGTTACCATTGCGATACCCTTCTGTCAGTATTGTGCCGATCTGCTCCTCATGGACGTTGTCAGTCGTAACAAGACCTGCATCATGCGTGATGATGATAGGCTTGCCTTGGTAAGAAGCAAGACTTTCGGGCGCGAACACCTCATCAGGGAGTCGCAACTCTCGTCTGACAGAGCCGTCAGAATTGAGATACTCGAAGATACCCGTGGTAGTCAGAATAGGTCTGTCCCGCAGGTAGCCTTCGGGTGTGAAATAAGTCTGTCCGAGCGGTAAGCTGTCCAGACGTATCACCTTAGTTAGTGTAGGGGCCATACTTCAAGCCCACCTCCTTTCGGAGAATTACTGCTGATCACTCGGCTTTGTCTTCGTCTTCGGGGGATTTGTCTCCGATGTTGGAAGTCAGCTCGCCTTCTGCGAACACGCTTCCGCCGCCGGCATCATCCTCGTTGACGGTTTTCTCGCTTGAGGCGGAGGGTTCTCCGTCCTCGCCCTGCGTAATAAGCTGGGTCAATACGAGAGTGAGCCTCTGAAGATGCTCAAGCTCCCCAAAGATCATGTCTTCGTAGGTGTCGAGAAGCAGCTCGTTGCTGTTGTTCTCGTGCTGTTCGGTTCCCATCGTCAAGGAACCGATCTTCTGACAGGTCTTCTCGATCTGCTGGCACACATCGCCAATGGCAAAACAGTTTTTCATGTTGTTCACCCTTTCGTGTAAAATGTAGGACGGAAACTCACAGCAGGAGAGTCCCGGCTGTTGCATCGTTCTTTCAAGAACTCCATTGCCGTTACTCCTTGCATTTGCCGTACTTGTTCACATGGAAGGTGTCTTCCCACCCTCTGTATTTATCACGCTCGACCAAATCGGGAGTACACTTCTTGTTGCACTTCTTCTTGGAGCGCAGACAGATACAGGCGGTTTTGCCGTCTTTGTAGTCGATCCACACCTTGATGTATTCTTTGGCAGCCACAAGAGCGTCCCTCCTTTCGCGAGATTTACTTATCCGATTTCATCGGAATGTCAAGCGTGTCAATGTCGAACACCGGGATCGCTACGCATCGGCAGCAGTGATCTTCTCCCGGGTGGCATCTACGGCCCGTCATGACTTTGCCCGATTTCTTGGTGATATACCACATCTCGGGCGGATTGTCCCAACTGAAGATCTTGCCGTTCAATGACCTGTGGCAGTCACGGACGCGACCGTCTCTCGAGTCGGACCATCTGTATTTACTGCACCCTGCATCTTGCTGTTGCTGGCGCGAAATCTGCGCGTTCAGCGTCGAGACTTGGTCTCTTGCAAGCAGGACAGCTTTCGATTTGGTTGTGCCATACTCCTTCTGTATGGCTTTCTGAATTTCCCGCATCGGCATACCATGCACGAACCCATCAAGGATGAGCTGCTGCATATTGCCGAGCGTTTCGGCGGGAATACTTTTGATCTTCAGCACATTTTCATCCACCCATCGGCGGAGTGCTTCTGCGTAAAAGTCTCCCTTGTAGTAGTCGTCCATCAAGTCGATTCCGAGCGTCTCGCGTACTACACGCTTCCATTCTCGGAGAGACGCCCTTTGCGTCATCTTGCCGACCTTTTCGACGAACTCATAAAGCCCAAAGGCTGCGATCTTTTGCTCAAGCTCTTCGGCGACCTTTTGCATTTCCTCGCGGACTTCACGGTTGAGATCCTGCGCGTCATCAAATCGGGAATCGCCGTGTCGCTCCTTCTTGTATGCCGCCATGATCGCAGGCAGGTGATCCTTCAGCGAATCACGGAGCAGTTTCAGATATGCTCTCGCAACTCTTTGGAATTCACGTTCTGCTGATTCCGGGTATCTTGGAACGACTTTGCTTTTCAATGGCTGAGAGCCACGAAATTTGGGGCGTACAGCCTCTTGGACCATAGCTTGGTGTTGTTTATTGTTCAATGGCTTAACCCCCTTTACGCTTGAATACGGAGCTTTGGCAGGGTGCGAAAACGGCATGAAAAAAGCAGGGCGATCCGTAGATCACTCTGCTTGTATGCTGTATTCGGTTTACCTGTGAGCGCTTATTCGATGGGCCTTCCTTCGGCGTATGCCTTTTTCGCCTCATTAAGACTCATCTGATTTGCACACTCTTTCTCGTCGGGGTTTCTGAGCTGA
>JAFQNZ010000233.1 GCA_017395715.1 Clostridia bacterium
AATTTTGCCTCGCCCTACTATCTTGCCAAAAAGCTGCTTCCCAAACTCGAAGAGCGCGGCGGCAGGCTTGTGGTGGTGGGCAGCATTGCGCATAGCTATTCAAAAAGCGATCCTGACGATGTGGATTTTGTTACGCGTCAAAAGCACTCGCTTTGTTATGGCAACGCCAAGCGCCATTTGATGTATGCCTCCTATCGGCTTTGTGAGGACAAGCACCTTCTTTCGGTGACACATCCCGGTATTGCGGTGACAAACATCACCTCGCACTACCCGAAAGCGGTCTACGCTCTCATCAAATATCCGATGAAAGTGATCTTTATGTCGCCGAAAAAAGCCTCTCTTTCGATTCTCAAGGGATTGTTCGATACAACCGATGAAGCCGAGTGGATTGGCCCGCGCTTTTTTTCGGTATGGGGACTTCCCAAAAAGAAGCGCTTAAACGATTACGACAAAGAAGAAGCCTCGCGCCTTTTTGCAAAAGCGGAGGAGATCTTCTCTGAACTTGAAGCACTCCCGAGAGGGGAATGATCATTTGCGGATGATGTTGACAGCAGAGGGAAGACACTTAACTTCAATTTCGCTGAAGCTGCCGCCGTTATCACCGTCAAGCGTGAACGCGATCGGGGTTTTCGAGTGAATCTTGACAAACGATGTTTGCACAAGCTTGACAAGATCGTTGTTGTAGTCTTTGGCGGCAATGGCGTAAACGATCTCTTCAAGATCGATAAGGCTGTGCGGTCGCGAGATGATCAGAAGCTCAAATTTTCCGTCGGCAAGGATTGAAGGATCGTTTTCGTAGCGGATCATGCCGCTGCCAAGATAATAGGTGTTGGAAATACCGCAGAAGGTGACGTCCTGATTGTGAATGACTCCGCCTTCGTACTCAAAGGTAACGTCATAGCTCGGAAGATCGAGCAGTTCGGAGGCACCGTTTAAGATATACGCAAGGCTTCCGAGAAGCTGTTTGGCTTCGGGCGGTGTGGAGTAAGAGGTTTTGGTAAAGGAGCCGAAGGATGCGGTATAGATAAAGGTTTGATCGCCGAGCATACCGATGTCATGCGGGTACGCCTTGTTTTGGCAGACATATTTTGCCGCTTCTTGGATATCCTTGGGAATGCCAAGCGTATGCGCCACATCGTTAGCCGTGCCGCAGGGCAGATAGCCGATCTTGATCTTATCGCGGTGCGGATTGTCAAGAAGACCTTTGATCGCGCCCGACAGGGTGCCGTCACCGCCGCATACGATCAAGGTGGGATAAAGGCAGGTTTTGGCAGTTTCTACAAGGTCGCTTGTGGATTTTGTGATATGGACGGTCAATTCATATTTTTTCGAAAGTGCCAACACAATGTCAAAAAAGCTTTCTTTGGCAACATGCTTTCCGGAAACCGGATTGACGATCAACAATGCTTTTTTCATGGGTCAAACTCCTTTGGATCAACAGGGATGTTATTTTTTATGATAGTGCAGGGTGCGGATGGCGTTGCAAATGGCAAGCACCGAAACGCCCACATCGGCAAAGATGGCAAGCCACAAATTGGCGTATCCGAGTGCGCCGAGCAGCATGACGGCAAATTTCACAAAGAGGGCAAAGGCGATGTTTTCTTTGACGATTCTGAGCGAAAAACGTGAGAGCGCAATGGCAAACGCCACTTTCGAGGGGTCATCGTCGGTAAGGACGGCGTCGGCAGATTCCACGGCGGCATCCGAGCCAAGCCCTCCCATGGCAAAGCCCACAGTTGCCGTGGCAAGCACGGGGGCATCGTTGATGCCGTCGCCTGCAAACAACGTTTTGCCGAGCTTATTGCCCTCTTTCACAAAGCGGGCTTTGTCTTCGGGCAAGAGTGCGCCGTATGCTTCGTCAAAGGCAAGCCGCTTTTGCATATCTTTTACGGTATTTTCTCGGTCGCCCGACAAAATTACGCTTTTCACCGAAAGGTCTTTCAGCGATTTGGCAAGAGTCAAAGCTTCTTCTTTGGGAGCATCGGCAAGAGAAATACTGCCGTAGTAGCAGGAATCGACGGCAAGATACAATACCGTTTCGGAGGAATCACCCGCTTCAACGGGGGCGAGCTCCTTTTCCAAAAATTCTTTTTTACCAAGTAACAACGCTTTTCCGCGGTAGAGGGCAGAGACGCCCATGCCGCGGACTTCTTTTTGCAGGGAGAGTTCGTTTTGGTCAAAGGAAATCTCAGAAAAAGCGGCGGCAAGCGGGTGTGTTGAGCCGTATTCGCACGCGGCGGCGTATTCAAGGAGCTTTTCGGGGTCGTATTCGGTGTTGACGCTTTGAATCTTGAATTTGCCGCGGGTCAGCGTGCCTGTTTTGTCAAAATACGCGGTCTTGACCGAGGCAAGCTCTTCGATGGCGGCGGTGGATTTGAAGACAATGCCGTTGCGCGCTCCGGCCCCCGATGCGCCGAAAAAGGCAAGCGGTACCGAGATCACAAGCGCACAAGGGCAGGAAATCACAAGAAACGTGAGAGCGCGGTGGATAAATGTCGGGAGCGCTGTCAGATAGCCTGCCGATGAAAAGAGAGGGAAGAAAAATGCCACAACCAGCGCGGAAAATACCACAATGGGGGTATAAAAGAGCGAAAAACGGGTGATAAAACGCTCGTGCTTGCCCTTGTTTTCCAGTGCTTCTTCCATCAAAGAGAGGATGCGCGCGGTGGAAGAATTTTCGCTTGTATGGGTGGTTTTGACCGTGACGGGCGCGTCAATTGCTAAAACGCCTGCGGGGAGCGTGTCGCCCTCTTTTCGATACACGGGGCGGGATTCGCCTGTGAGCGAAGAAAAATCAAACAAGGCTTCGCCTTTTTGAATGATGCCGTCAAGCGGCACGCGGCTGCCGGTGGGAATGAGGACAAAGCTGCCCACTTCCACTTCGTCGATCGGCAGAGAAACAGCGCTTTCTCCCTGCAAAACAATCGCTTCATCGGGGCAGAGGGAAGCAAGGGCTGAAAGACTCTTTCGCGCTCTTGTGGTGGCAACCGATTCAAACAGCTCACCGATGCTGAAAAACAAAAGCACGGCAACCGCTTCAAGCGCTTCGCCTAAGGCAAGGGCGCCGATGGTGGCAACTGACATGAGGAATTTTTCGCCGAATACCTGTCCGTTTCCAATGTCACGCACAGCTGCCCACAAAAGGTCGTAACCGATAAAGAGGTACACGGGCAGAATGATGGCAAGCGTGACAAGGCGGTTTGTCTTGAAAAACGAGATAAAAAACAGCGCGGCAGCGGTTAAAACAACCGTTACCAAAAAGCGGACAAGCTGTTTTTTCTGCCTGCGGGTGAGTTTTTTCATGGTGTTACAGAATAATACGGCAGTCGGGCTCGATCTTTTTGCAGATGGCGGCGGCTTCTTTCATAATAGCGTCAACATCCGCGCCCTCGGCAAAGGTGATGGTGAGTTTTTGCGACAAAAAGGAGATCGAAGCCGCTTCCACGCCCGAAAGCTTGGCGATGCCTTTTTCCATTTTCGCGGCGCAATGCGCGCAGTCGAGGTCTTCGAGTTTATAAATCTTTTTCATAGTATATTCCTTTCTTGTGTTAATCTTCACGGATGTGGTCGGTGGCGCAGGCGAGGATCGAAACCACGTGATCGTCTGCAAGGGAATAATACACCGCCCGTCCTTGGCGGCGGGAGGTGATCAGCTTCATCTGTCTTAAAGCGCGAAGCTGATGCGAAATGGCAGACTGCGTCATGCCGAGCACTTCGGCAATGTCGCACACGCAGATCTCGCGCGCGGCAAGGGCGGAGAGGATGCGCAGGCGCGTGGGGTCGCCGAAGGCTTTGAACAGCTCTGCGGCGGCAGAAAATTCCTCCTCGGTAGGAAGGGTGGCTTTGACCTCGCTGACAAGGGCATTATGCTCGTCAAGCGTGTGGCAAAGATGCTTGTTTTCGTTTTGGTTCATGTGTGACCTCATTTCAAATAAATATGTGAACACTTGCTCATATATTCATAATATCACAGGTATTTTGATTTGTCAAGAGGGAA
Source organism: Clostridia bacterium (assembly GCA_017395715.1). Classification (GTDB taxonomy): domain Bacteria; phylum Bacillota; class Clostridia; order Oscillospirales; family CAG-272; genus RGIG1993. Next base: position 3,998 of record JAFQNZ010000233.1, read on the forward strand.
TTTTGGAATATGGGATTGAGTTGGATGAATGTGCATTTGACATTTCTCTAAGAATTTTTTATAATAAATTCAGCAAATCTTGTAACCAAATGCAAAAAAAGGGATCTATATAGGTGAAAGGGGGTAAGAGATATGACCGATGACAAAATCATTGCGCTGTATTTTGAACGAAACGAAGACGCCATCCAAGAAACAAAGAATAAATACAGCCGTTATCTGCTTTCGGTTGCCCAAAGTATTGTTTCAAATCAAGAAGATGCCGAAGAATGCGAAAACAGCACTTATTTTGCCACATGGAACAGCATCCCGCCCAACCGTCCGCATTCGCTTTCGGGCTATCTTTCCAAAATCACCCGAAACTTCGCGTTAAAAAAACTACGTACCCAAAAAACCGAAAAGCGCGGTGGAGGCGAAGCGCTTCTCTCGCTTGGTGAGCTGAACGAATGTATCCCCGCCTCTGCTGCCTTTGATGAAAATCTGACCCGTGAAAATCTTGGCGAGATCCTTTCGGCATTCTTAAAAGAATTACCCGACACCGAACAGCGCCTTTTTATCTGCCGTTATTTTCGCTGTGATTCGATTGCAACCCTCGCGCAAAATTTCGGCATGAAAGAAAGCCGCGTAAAAGTGATGTTGATGCGCACCAGAGAAAAACTTGCCAAACACTTAACCGAGAAAGGAGTTTTCCTATGACACAAAGTGAATTTTTACAAGATGCCATCGGCATGATCGATGAATCGCTTGTTGAGACTGCCTTGATGACAAATCCCAAACCGCGCCGCCGCGCTGTTTTCTTCGCCGTAGCCGCTTGCCTTACCGTCATGCTGCTTGCCATTCCCGTTGGCATTTTGTTTGCCAACCGCACCGAAACGCCTGAGGTACCGATTGTTGATACAACATCAGTCGTGAGCACGCAAACCGCCCTGCCGCCTATCACAACCTCGCCGCTGCCAATCACCTCGATCGGCACAACGCAGTCCTCGCCTGTGCTGATCATTCCCGAACAGTACCAAGCTCTATATTTGCCGGGTGCTATGAACGGAATCGGTTCTTCTGCCGGTGCATATTCGGGTGCGCTTTTACAAGGTACGAAAGAATACAAAAAAACAAATGTGGCGAAACAAATCTTTACTGTATTTGAAACATCCGGTGAATACAAGTACAATAACACACGAAAAACAATTCTTTATCCCTATGATGTTGATGTTTTCATGTCTTCAAGCTCGGAAGTTCATCAAAACGCCGAAACGGGTGAGATTGTTTGGTTTTATAGTGTAGCCAATCCGCAAAAGCTTTCTAATTGTCCGATTTTTACTTCTGAAAGTTCAGAAAGTGACTATATCGCATACGCGAAAAGCATTCTTTCGGATCTTATCTCGGAATCTCTCGATCAATACATGGTAACAGTGAAAACCTCACGTATTCACGACGGTATCAAAGAATCTACGTATTACCGTATTTCGTTTGCCAAAACAATTTCCGGAATCCCCTGTCGTGGGGAATACGTAATTGGTATTTTTGAAGACGGCTCGTTTGGAATGTATTCTTTGAAATTTAATAAAGAAGGCTTTGCGCCGTTTGAAAAGCTTGTGATCGACAAAGAAAAGCTCGATCAGATCGTGATGGCAAATTACGAAATGGACACCGCTTCGTTGAACGTGTTTTCCCATGAATCCCCCGAACACTGGTTATACGTAGAAGACGGTGTTTTATGGGCACAGTCCTCGATTGAGTACCGTTACTGGAAAAATGACGTTGAATGGGTGGGGGAACACACCTATATGATCAAATTGGCAGAAGTGCAACGGTAAATGTTCAAGCATACGGCATATCTCGAAAGAGGTATGCCGTATTTTGGTATGGGAAGAAAAATACACCTCATCCGGATTTACCGTAGACTTATTACTGCCCGACAGTACGCCTAAAAAGTGTAATACACTATACCTTGCATGGCAAGGAGTGTGAAAAAGGACAGAGAATCTTTACATTCTCTGTCCTTTTTGTCCGTAGGGGCGTTCACGCCCCTACGAGGATGATTTTCTATCGGTAGGTAAAACCTGCTTTATGGAAGGCACCCCTTCGGTGACTTTTTTCTTTCTTATTCTTTCACAACTGCAATCTCGTTAATTCCGTAATGAAGCAGGCACTTGATAACCTCTTTGGTGATGGTCTCGCCGCTGACCACGATGGGAATGGCGGGCGGGCAGGACACGGTGGGGGATGCGGCAATTCTGCCTGCGGCTTGTTCGGTGGGAATCGTCTCGCTTTTGGCAAGCATTGCCTTACGCACGCTCATGCGCTGCTCGGAAAGAATGGGCGCAGGAGCTTTTGGCAGAATCTTTCTTTCTTTTTTGACAATCTTGTCAAAGACTTGTTCCGCCCGTTCATAATCAAGCGGTGTGTTGGATGGCGAAAACATGAGAACAAGATAGTCAGAATCAGCAAATTCGCTTTCGATCTTGTGTTTTTGCAAAAGTTCTGCAAGCTCGTAGCCGAAATAGCCGTAGTCGGGTGCATACACACAAAGCTTTAAGGGTTCATTGCCAAACAGCGTAAAGCCAAGAGCCGAAAGATGCGCTTTCAAATCGGAAACTTTTTTGGCAGAGGCGGCAAATTCCGCTTTGCCTGTTTCGGCAAGATAAGCGTTGCAAAGGTCAAGTGAAGACAAGATCAAATACGACGGGCTGGTGGAGGCAAAGGAAGCAAGTGCAGCTCTCGCGTTTTCGGCAAAATAGGGATCAGCGTCTTTGGCAATATGCAAATACGCGCCGCCTGTTAAGACAGGGAGCGTTTTGTGTGCCGAATCCGAGGTCATGGTTGCACCCAGCGTGATGGGGTGGCGGTCTTTTTCTAAAAACTTTAGGTAAGCGCCGTGCGCGTTATCCACAAGCAGTGGAATCTTGTGGGCAGTGCAAACTTTGGCAATCTCCTTGATATCGGCAAGGTTTCCAAGATAGTCGGGAGAAGTCAGATAAACGGTGCTTGGCTTTTTGTTAGCGGTGAGAATGGCGTTTTCCACATCATCCGCCGACAGAAGACAGGAGCAAAGATGGGTGTCTTCGCTCGGCATCATCCATTGCACATCAAAATCAAGCCAAGTGGCGGCGTACAAAAAAGCTTTGTGGGCGTTGCGCGCGGCAAGCACAAGCGGTCTTTCATCCCCCGATGCGGTGATGGCAAGGTACAGCATGGCTTTGATGGCAAGGGAAGAGCCCTCGGCGGAATAAAAGCTGTGTTCTGTGCCGAAGAGAGACGAGCAGTTGTTTTCGCTCTCGGCAATGATGCCGTCGGCAGAATAAAGGACATCCGCGCCTGTGATCTCGGTGATGTCAAGCGCTTCCACGCCGAGGATAGGCTTGCCCTTATGCCCCGGCATGTGCAGGCGCGTGGCATCGCTTTTTGCATATTTTGTTACAAAATCGGCAATCGGTGTGTTCATAACGCCTCCCACATTTTTCGTGATTCTTTCTCAAAAAACAAAATGTAGGGCGGGGGCTTGCTCCCGCCGTGTTATAATCAAGTTTGGAGAAACTG
>JAFQNZ010000234.1 GCA_017395715.1 Clostridia bacterium
CGTGCAGATGGAGGTCGCCGCTCTTGTGTGCCTTAGCGATTTCGTCATCATAGATTTCGGAAAGCCAATAGTTTGCCGTGATCGCACCCGAGTTCGAAAGGATCAGACCGCCAACCGAGTAGGTAACGGTGGAGTTTTCCTTTACGCGCCAGTCGGTAACTTTCACGTAGCTGTCAACCAGCTCCTTGTAGTCAAGGATGGTGGACTTCATGTTACGGAGTTTTTCACGCTGTCTTCTGTAAAGAATGTAAGCTTTTGCCACATCGGCGTAGCCTGCCTGGATCAGAACGCTTTCCACGCTGTCCTGAACGTCTTCCACGGCGATCTTGCCGTCAACGATTTTGCTTTCAAAATCGGATGTTACCTTGAGGGCAAGCAGATCAATGACCGAGGGATGATACTGTTTGTTCTGTGCTTCAAACGCCTTGGTGATGGCGGCTGAAATCTTACTGATGTTAAAATCGGCAACTTTACCGTCTCTTTTAATTACCTGATACATTTGTTTCTCCTTTTTTCGTCATTCGGGCAAATATGTAAATGATGATACCATATATTGTGTTTTCCCAAAAGGGGCATACTCCCCCTTGTTTTCGGGTGGTGTAGATACAGTATAGCATCCCGCCGCCGCTTTGTCAATTGACAAAAACCACAATATCTTGTGTCATTTTTTGTGCATTTTAAATCTGTAACACTAAATATGGATAATCCGTTTTGCTCTCAAAAACGCCAAAAACCGCATGAATACAGGCATTTCGACAGTTTTTGACAGTTTTGAAACGTGTCGAATAAACACTACCGGTTGTGTTAAAGGCACAATAGGTAGGAAGTTTCCGCAAGGAAACACGGGATGCGAAACGTAGGCGAGGGCTTGCTCCTCCCGTTTGGCAATCAATTATTATTTTGCAACAGTTGATCTTTCTCGGGTCGTCGTAGGCGCCAACCCGAAAGCAATCAAATATTGCGAAACAACAAAAAAAGCGCTGTCTTCCGACAACGCTTTTTTCATTTAATCATATCCGCGCAAAGCGACCGATTTCACAAACGGCGCGGCAAGCGACACAAATTCCTGCATTTCGGCTTTGGAAAATGCCGAAAGCCCCTGCCCTTCAATGAGCGCGCCCGAATCCACAAAGCCTTGCAAAAAGTAGCGCTCTGCACCTTTGATCATGGCAAAAGCCGAAAGAAGGCTTTCTTTGGTGTGAAGCCCCTTGACCACCGTGGTGCGAAACTCATACGAAACACCCGATGCCATGATGAGAGCAATACTCTCCTTCACGCGAGAAAGGAGCGCTTCGTTGGCAACGCCCGCGGTTTCAAGATACGATTCCTCACCGTTTTTGATATCCATTGCCACGTAATCGACAAGCCCCTCGTCAAGAAGCGCCTTCAAGCGGTCGGGATAGGTGCCGTTGGTATCAAGCTTCACCGCATAGCCATACGACTTCACGCGGCGGATGAAATCGGCAATATCTTTTTGCATAAGCGGCTCACCGCCCGTAATGACCACACCGTCAAGCAGCTTTTTGCGCTTGTCGAGATAGGCAAAGATCTCCTCATTGTCCAGCGGTGCAGCATCCCCGATCACAAGGTCGGCATTATGACAAAAGGGACAGCGAAAATTGCAGTCCCTTGTGAATATAATGCAGGCCGTTTTGCCGGGAAAATCAAGAAGTGTTAACTTCTGCAAACCCGAAACGATCATGTCATATCCTTTCTTGTCATATCCGATCAAATGTCAAAGGTACGGTTGACGATCTCGCGGCGCACCGTGACATTGATATCGGGCGGAATGTTTTCATCCTTTCTCTGGATGAACTGTAAAAAGCGAGTCCCTAAAATATTGTTGGCATAAATATACTCTTTGGCGCTCAGGTTGAGTTCGCACACAAACATCACCGAAGTGAGCTGCGACCAGGACATCTGCGCCTTGCCGGTTTCGATCTGCGACACGCGAATGCGCGAAAAACCGCAGAGGTAGCCAAGCTCAGCCTGCGTCAGATTGAGAAGCTGACGGAGCTTGGGCAGGTGCTCGGCAACAATTTTGCACATTTCATTTTTTTCCGCTTCGGTAAGTATAACCATGTTTCTCTCCTAAAGTTCTGACTTGAATCAGAAGCCAATTTCTTCTCTTGCCTTCACAAAAGCGGCAACGCACTTATCAATGTCTTCCTTGGTGTGTGCGGCAGACATCTGGGTGCGGATTCTTGCCTTGCCCTGCGGAACAACGGGATAATAGAAGCCGGTCACATAAATGCCTTCTTTGAGCATGAACTCGGCAACTTTTGCCGCAAGGGGCGCATCGTAAAGCATAACCGGAATGATGGGGTGGCCTTCGCCGGCAAGGTCAAAGCCGCGCTTTGCCATTTCGCTTCTGAAGTAGTTTGCATTTTCCATTACCTTGTCGCGGAGCGAGGTATCTCTTTCGAGCATTTCGATCACCTTGATGGTAGCTGCACACATAGCGGGAGCGAGTGTGTTCGAGAAGAGGTAGGGACGGCTTCTCTGACGGAGAAGGTCAATGATCTCGCGTCTGCCGGAGGTGAAACCGCCCGAAGCACCGCCCATTGCCTTACCAAAGGTACCGGTGATGATGTCAACACGACCCATCACGCCGCAGTGTTCAGCCGAGCCGCGGCCTGTTGCACCAACGAAGCCGGTTGCGTGGGAATCGTCAACCATAACAAGTGCATCATACTTGTCAGCGAGGTCGCAAATGCCCTTGAGGTTGGCAATAATGCCGTCCATCGAGAAAACGCCGTCGGTAGCAATCACCTTGAGGCGCGCGCCTGCTTCGTCTGCTTCCTTGAGGCAACGCTCAAGGTCTTCCATGTTGTTGTTTTTATAACGATAACGCTTTGCCTTCGAAAGACGGACACCGTCAATGATCGAAGCGTGGTTCAGTTCATCGGAGATAATAGCATCTTCAGCAGTGGTAATGGTTTCAAAGAAACCGCCGTTGGCGTCAAAGCAGGAAGAATACAGAATGGTATCTTCTGTACCGAGGAAGGAAGACAGCTTGCCTTCCAGCTCCTTGTGGATGGTCTGTGTGCCGCAGATAAAGCGAACCGAGGACAGACCGTAGCCGAACTTATCATAGCTTGCCTTGGCAGCGTCGATGATCTCCTTGTTGTTGGCAAGGCCAAGATAGTTGTTGGCGCAGAAGTTGAGAACACCTGTGGTTTCGGTGGTGTCGATCTTGCCCGACTGCTCAGTGGTGATGACTCTTTCGTTTTTCCAAAGACCTGCTTCACGGATGCCGTCAAGGATCTCGGTGATCACTGTTTTTGTC
>JAFQNZ010000235.1 GCA_017395715.1 Clostridia bacterium
AAAACGGCAACCATTTGCGCACTGTTCCCGGCGAGATTGTTTGGATCTACGCAGACAGCGAAAATGACGTAAACACCCGCGTGGGCTACTTGGTGGGCAGTGACGGCAAGGTGACCTATTACCGCTTGCAGTTTACCACCGTTCCGACAATTGAATAAGAGCTTAAAAAGACAGAGATTTTCTCTGTCTTTTTGTTTAACGGTTGACAAGACTCGTTCAATCTGTCATAATAGAACCATCAATCAACAAAAAGGAGACTCTTTGCTATGTTGACAGTGGGAACAAAAGCACCTGATTTTACCTTACAGGACAAAGAGGGAAAGGCGGTTTCGCTTTCCGATTTTTTAGGCAAGAAAGTGGTACTCTATTTTTACCCCAAGGATAACACCCCCGGCTGTACGCGCCAGGCGTGTGCCTTTGCCGCACAGTATGCGGGTTTTTGTGAAAAGAATATTGCTGTGATCGGCATCAGCCGCGACAGCGTGGCATCGCACCAAAAGTTTGCTGCAAAGCATAACTTGCCCTTTGTGCTTCTTTCCGACCCTGAGCTTCTTGCCATTCAAGCCTACGGTGTATGGCAAGAAAAAAAGATGTGCGGCAAGGTCAGCATGGGTGTTGTGAGAACCACCTTTATCATTGACGAAAACGGCGTGATCGAACACGTGATGCCAAAAGTTAAGCCAGACACCAATGCAGAAGAGATCTTAGCACTCATATAAGGAGAGAGAAAAACAATGTATCAGAAACTTAAATGGGAATCCGACCGCTATTTTAACTTCGGATATGTACTCAATCTGCCGAAAGACTTTGACCCGACCAAACGCTATCCGCTCGTCTTTTTCCTGCACGGCGCAGGGGAGAGAGGCGAGGACCTTGACAAGGTGGCTGTTCACGGCTATATGAAGCATGTACGCGAAGAGGATGCCGACTATCCGTTTATTTTTGTGGCGCCTCAATGTCCGCATGACAAATATTGGGCTTGCTACACCGAATCGATCCTAGCTTTTCTTGACGATATTTGCGAAAAACTGCCGATCGACCGTGAGAGGGTGTATCTCACGGGACTCAGCATGGGCGGCACGGGTACATGGATGCTGGCGATGGCTGCTCCCGAGCGCTTTGCCGCCATTGCGCCGATCTGCGGTACGGGTATTTGTTGGAACACCGATCCGCTTTTGAAGATGCCGATTTGTGTCTATCACGGGGATTGCGATCCCAGTGTGCCGATTGAAGAAAGCATCTCCATGGTTCGCGGTATTAACCGTCGAGGCGGTCATGCGGTGCTTCATATCTTGCACGGTGTAGGGCATAACGCATGGAATCAAGCCTATGCGGGAGATACCTTGATGAATTGGTTTTTGGAACATAAAAAAGAATCGAATGGATAACGGTGTTTTTTGAAAATAGGTCATCATGTGAAATTGAAAAAGTCAATCCCTGTTGTATAAATTCTCTATCCTGTCAAATACTAACCTCGAACCCCATTTGATGTAAGGAGATTTATATAGATATGAAAGCCACAGGAATCGTAAGACGCATCGACGACCTCGGTCGTGTCGTTATCCCGAAAGAAATCAGAAGAACCATGCGTATTCGCGAGGGCGACCCTTTGGAGATCTACACCGATCACGAGGGTGAAGTGATCTTCAAGAAATACTCTCCGATCGGCGAGCTTGTCTCGTTTGCGACGCAGTATGCGGAAACGCTCTACAAAACAGGCGAGCTTGCGGTGGTGATCACCGACCGCGATGCGGTGATTGCCTCGGCGGGAGTGCCGAAAAAGGATTTTCTCGACAAGCGACTGACACAGGACATGGAGCGTGTGATTGAAGAAAGAAAGCTCTACACCCCCTCGGACAAGCGTTTTTCGCCTTTGTACGTCACCGATCATTCCGAAAACTTTTCGGTGCGTTGTCTGATGCCGATTCTCACAGAAGGAGATATCATCGGCTGTGTTGCCTCTCTTTCGGAAAGCGGCGACGAGACATCCATGCCCGACGAGACCGAGATCAAACTCGTTCGTACCGCTGCCAATTTTTTGGGAAAACAGCTCGAAAGCTGACAAAAAAGAATGATTTTCAGGAGGAAGTTTCATGCTTCCTCCTTTTTCCTTGCTTGGGAATCCTTGAAATCTCGTCTTTTTTATTGACAAAATACTTCTTGTGTGATAGAATATATCGTGGTATGCCATGTCAATATGAAATCGACAAAACTGCCGTTTTTGACGGCATTGAAAAAGAGGTTGTTTATGCACAAAAAACTTGTCAGTTTTGTAAAATACAATAGATTGTTTCTTTTTCTCTACCGTGTATTCGGCAACTTCATGCTTTTGATCTTGCGCCTCTTTGTGCGCGTAAAGGACAATCGCGTTTTGTTTATGTCCTTTGGCGGGCAGAAGTTTGACGACAGCCCCCGTGCCTTGTTTGATGCCATGAAAAAAGATCCTTTTTTTGCCGACTATGAACTGATCTGGGGTTTTACACATCCCGAAAAGTTTTCGCCCGATGGCGCGAAAAAGGTGAAGGTGGACACGCTTTCCTTTTACAAAGCGGCGCTTTCCTCGCGTGTGTGGATCACCAATTCGAGCGTGCAGCGCGGACTGAAATTAAAACGCCGCGGTATTGTAGAGGTGAACACCTGGCACGGCACGCCGCTCAAAAAACTCGGTGACGATTTTACCGGCAAGACGTCTTTGAAAAAAATCAAGCACGACGGTACGATCTATGCGTCACAAAGTGAATATGACAGAGAGATCTTTACAAGACTTTTCCATACAGACAAAGAGAACATTCTTCTGACCGACCTGCCGCGCAATGACGCGCTGTTTTCCTATACCGATGCGAAGAAAAGGAGCATCAAAGAAGCACTTTCGATTCCTTTTGACAAAAAGGTGATTCTGTACGCGCCGACTTTTCGCGAGTACGAGCGCGACAAATTGAACGCCTGCTACATCAAGCCCCCGATCGATACTGCCAAATGGAAAGAGTCCCTTGGCGGCGAGTATGTGGTGCTGTTTCGCGCGCATTATGAAGTGATCAACATTTTGGGTATTCAAAATGACGGGTTCTTCTTTAATGTGTCCGATTATCCCTCTCTCAATGATCTGATGGCGGTTTCGGACATTTTGCTCTCCGACTATTCGAGTATTTATTTTGACTTTTCGATTACCGAAAAGCCTATGTTTGCTTTTCCCTATGACTACAAAACTTATCTTGAAAAGCGCGGTCTTTACCTGATGCTGGAGGATGTGTTCCCCTGCGGCGTGTTTGAAGACGAAGATGCGCTCCTTGCGGCGTTTTTATCCTTTGACAGAGTGCGCTACGAATCGGTCAGCCGCGCCTTCCGCGAGCGCTTTGCCCCCTATGCGGGAAGCGCCTCCCAAAAGCTGCTTGATGCACTCAAGGCGGCATTACAAAACAAATGAGGTGACATTCTATGAAAAGATCAAGGAGCTGGAAGCCAGACTACAGCCTTCCTCTCCTGACAAGCGCATTATCCTCAATTCTTTCATCATGTCTGATACATCCAGTATTGATCTGAGAACTTGGTGGTGCATGACAAAAGAAGAATTGGAGCAGCGCCATGTAATGTGCC
>JAFQNZ010000236.1 GCA_017395715.1 Clostridia bacterium
GTTATCGAGCTTCCCGAAGGCGTTGAGATGTGCCGCCCCGGCGACAACGTTGATATGACCGTTGAACTCATCACTCCCATCGCTTGCGAAGAGGGTCTCCGTTTCGCAATCCGTGAGGGTGGTAGAACCGTTGGTTCCGGCGTCGTTACCAATATCCTTGCTTAATTTTATAACAGCATAGATTTTCTTTGCGGGAGAGATGGCATTCTGCCGTCTCTCCCGTTTCAAACAACAAAATGATATAAATTCTTTGGGGATTGGTGAAATTCCATACCGGCAGTGAACGGAGCGCACAACCGCGTTTCCAAAGTCTGCGAACTTCATTTGAAGCCGATTGAGTGAGACTCACAACCCGACGGTAAATCAGGCGTACAAAACGCAAGGCGTTTTGTACGGCAAGCCGTTGGCTTGCCGATCCAAAGCAAGCTTTGGCTTGTGCCTGAAATGAAAGTCCGGATGAGAAAAGAAGAGGCATAGGGCTTTTTGTCTGTGCCAATTCTCCCACATGATAAAAAAGGGGGATTTTTTATTTATGTATCAAAAGCAAAATTCTACGGACAGAATTAAAAAATTAGTGGCAACCGCCATGTTTTGCGCGTTGGCATACGCGTGTATGTACTTTATTAAAATCCCGGTAGGCTTTCTGACACTTGACGTGAAGGACTCGCTGATCATTCTCTGCGCACTGCTGTTCGGCCCTGTATACGGTTTGACGATCGCAGTGATCGTCCCGTTGTTGGAGCTGATCACGATCAGCGGAACCGGCATTTACGGTTTCATCATGAACGTTTTGTCATCGGTCACGTTTTCTTTGACAGCAAGCCTGATCTACCGTTATAAAAAATCCATGACGGGCGCGATCGTTGGATTGTGTTCGGGGGTTTTTGCGGTGACCGCGGTCATGATGCTTGCCAACCTGTTGATCACACCGCACTACATAGGGGGGAGCGTCGCAGACGTTGCGGCGATGATCCCGAAGGTGCTGCTGCCCTTCAATTTGGTGAAGGCAATCTTAAATGCGGCGATCGTGCTGCTGTTGTATAAGCCGCTTTCCAAGACTTTGAAACGAATCGGGTTTCTCTCATCGTCTGCAAGGACGAGCAACACGGAAACACGCGGGGGCTTGCGCTCGGTCGTGATCACCGTTGTAGCGATTGCCGTGATCCTTGCATCGCTTGCTATCGTGTTCTTCGTGTTGAGAAAATAAAACCGTATAAATAATCGTAAAGGAATGAAAAAAGATGGTCGAAGCGATCGAACAATTTTTCTTAGAGACGGTAGGTAGAGAGCTGTGCGTGTTTTTCTGCGCCATGCTCCCGATCATTGAGTGTCGCGGCGCGGTACCGCTTGGGTGCGCCTTGGGACTTCCGTGGTGGCAGAACGTACTGTTCAGCATGGCGGGAAATTTGTTGCCCGTACCGTTCATTCTGCTCTTTATTCGCGCGATCCTCAAATGGATGCGCACCTGCCGCGTCGGATTTTTCAATAAGATCGCGGCTTGGCTCGATCGCAAGATCGAAAAGCATAAGGGAACGATCGAAAAATACTCTTATTGGGGTGTTATGATCTTCGTAGGTCTCCCGATCCCCGGAACGGGCGCGTGGACGGGAACACTGATCGCGTCGGTGTTGGGACTCGAGCCGAAAAAGTCGTTCTTGGCGGCGTGCGGCGGTGTCTTGATGGCGACCGCTATCATGACCGTGATCTCTTACGGCGTAGCAGCAATTGTTTGACCAAAAAACAGGATTATGGGGAAGGAAATCAGCTTGAAAAAGGCTGTTCCTTCCCCAAATCGTTTGTAAATGGGTTGTGTTATACGCGTATTGCGGTTATGGGTTGGCTATGCCGTGATAAAAGATTGCAAATTTTTTGTCAATTTGCTGATTTTCACAAAAACTATAGACAAAACGCAAAAAATGTGGTATTATAATAGATGTAGATTTAAAAATCGGAGGAACGTGAACGATGATGACCGATATTGAAATTGCCCAATCCGTACAGATGAGATCGATCACCGAAATTGCCAAGACGGCAGGGGTGGACGACAAATATCTCGAGCAGTACGGTAAGTATAAGGCAAAGGTAGACTA
>JAFQNZ010000237.1 GCA_017395715.1 Clostridia bacterium
ATACTATATCACGCATAGTATTATTTGTCAAGAGGTATTTGAAAAAAATATGAAAAAAGCCAACCGCCCGTGTCATCTTGAGCGGAACACCGCCCGAGATCCCAAGCCCTATGCTTACGCTTCGGGTTCGACGGGAGCTTTAGCTCCAGCGCTCAGGATGACACGGGGCGGTGTGCAGTCGAAACCCGCAGGGCTGCCGCAGGCAGGATCTCGGGCAAATGGCGCACAAAAAAGCCACCCTTTCGGTGGCTTTTAGATTGGTTATTCGATCGGAGAACCGTCTGCGCGGAAGAGCGGCAGCGGTTCAAGGAAGAGGATATCCTCTCTCTTTTGGGCGTCACCCTCGGCAAGAATTGCCATTTTGCCCACAATGTTGCCGCCTGCGTGGTTCACAAGCTCTTCAATGGCACGAAGAGACTCGCCTGTGCTGATCACGTCGTCCACGATGAGAACGCGTTTGCCGCGCATAAATTCAGCATCCTTGCCGTCAAGATACAGCATTTGCTTTTTTGCCGTGGTGATCGAATTGACCTCGCAGGCAAAAACATCTTCCATATATAATTTTTGCATTTTTCTTGCCACGATATAGCGGTTTTCACCCGCCTGGCGCGCCATTTCGTAAAGAAGCGGGATGCCTTTGCTTTCGGATGTGATCATCACGTCATGCGCGGGCGCGATTTTGAGAAGCTCTTTGGCACAGGCGCAGGTAAGCTCCACGTCGCCGAAAATCACGAACGCGCCGATCGATAAAGTCTCATTCAAAGGACAAAGCGGGAGATCTCTTTCAAGTCCCGCCACCTTAAGCGTGTAATACTGTTTCATTCAGATTCGCCTCCATACTATCGTTACTATCATTGTAAAATGAAAAATAAAATATGTCAAGAACAAATCGAAAAAAATTGCGGAAAATAGACAAAACATTCCCAAGAAAGCTTGATTTTTTGGACAATTGCGCTATAATAAAGGTAACAAAATATTTTCGGAGGATGGAAAATTTATGGACAAGTTTTTCAAAATCACCGAACGAGGTTCTAATTACAGAAAAGAAATCGTCGGTGGTCTCACCACATTCTTTGCCATGGCGTACATCATCTTCGTAAACCCCGCACAGATAGCGGCAGACGGCGCCGGCGGCTGGCTTGCTACCGATTTTGGTGCCAACCCTGTAGCCCTCGGTCAGATCTGGAACTCGGTCTTTGTGGCTTCGGTTCTGATTGCCTTCCTCGGCACGCTCTTGTATGCATTCTACGCCAAGCTTCCCTATGCGCAGGCTTGCGGTATGGGTCTTAACTCCTTCTTCTGCACTTGCTTTATCTCCGGCGCTTACTTCGCAGGCGTTGACCTCATCGGCGGTTATCACTCCGGTATGGTTATCATTTTCATTTCGGGTATTGTATTCCTGATCCTCTCCTTCACAGGCGCACGCGAATACATCGCAAAAGCCATGCCTGACTGTCTGAAGAAATCGATTCCCGCAGGCATCGGTCTTTTCATCGCCTTCATCGGCTTCAAAAACGCAGGTCTTATCACCGCAAATCAGTACACCTTCGTTCAGTTCGTTGATATCAACGGTATGATCGATAACCTCGGCGGTCTTGCCGCATGGCGCGCTATGGTGCCCGCCATCATTGCCTTTGTTGGCTTTATCATCATTGCCATTCTGTCCAAGAAAAACGTCAAAGGCGCGGTTCTCATCGGCGTTCTTGCTTCTGCTGTTCTTTATTATGTTGCCATGTGGCAGGTTCCGAGCTTTGATATATCCACCATCGGTCAGTCCTTCAAGGATTTCGGCGAGGTTGGCGTAACAGGTCTTTTCAAGGCTGAATCCTGGAAGCTTGCTTTCACAGGTAAACACATCGGCGGCATCTTCTCCGCCATCGTTTTGATTATTTCCTTCTGCATCGTGGATATGTTCGACACAGTCGGCACGCTGTACGGCACAGCAACCGAAGCCGGCATGCTCGACAAAAACGGTGACCCCATCGATATGAACAAGGCGATGGCTTGCGACTCGATCGCCACCGTTGGCGGCGCAGCGCTCGGCACCTCCACCTGCACCACCTTTGTGGAATCCGCAGCAGGCGTTGCGGCAGGCGCAAGAACCGGTCTTGCCAGCCTTGTTACCTCGCTCTGCTTCCTCGCGTGCCTCTTCCTCACACCGCTTGCCAGCATCGTTCCCTCTTGCGCAACCGCTCCCGCACTCATCTTCGTGGGCGTTTTGATGCTCAAGAACTTTGCTAACGTTGACATGAAGGATCTGAGAAGTGCCGTTCCCGCATTCCTCACCCTCATCATGATGCCCCTCACCTACTCGATCTCCAACGGTATCGGCATCGGTTGCATCGCGTATGTTCTCATTACCCTCTTCACAGGCAAGTTCACCAAGAAAGACCTCATCGCCACCCTCATCGCGCTGATCTTCCTTGCCAAATTCGCTTTCGTTACCATGTAATGACCCATATAAAAACAGCCGAACAGACAAAGTCTGTTCGGCTGTTTTGTTTTTACTTGATTGCATTCAGAAGATTTGCCGTGATCTCATCCACCTGTGCCTGCGTGTAAATGGCAGCCACAGCGGCTTCTTTGGCAACGCGAAGCGCGTACTGTGCTTCGGTCGAAAGCGAGGTCTTGGCTTCAGCTTTGGCAATGGCATCGGCAAGGGCGGCATCGTTTCTTTCGGGTGCTTGATAGACTGCCACAGCAAGACGGCTGTCAGCCGTGCCGTAGTAGAGATACCACGAGCCGCGGTAGTACACAAGACCTTCCACAAAGCAAACGTTGTTCACAAGACCCTCA
>JAFQNZ010000238.1 GCA_017395715.1 Clostridia bacterium
GAGTACAAAAAGAAAAAGCCGCTTGCGCGACTTTTCTTTTTGGCCTGCCCGACAGGATTCGAACCTGCGACCTCAAGAGTCGGAGTCTTGCGCGCTATCCAGCTGTGCCACGGGCAGATATGTGATTACGACTTTATTATTGTACCAAAAAATGCCTGACAAGTCAATCGGTATCCATAAAAAATTTCAACATTGCTATATTTTTTTAGAGAATCCTATTGCATTTTGAATTTCTTTATGCTATAATATTGAAGCTGTCAAAAAGATATGCCGGTGTGATGGAATTGGCAGACGTGCTGGACTCAAAATCCAGTCCTGGCAACAGGGTGCGGGTTCGACCCCCGCCACCGGCACCATAAAAAAGAAGCAAGGTTGCAAAGCAACCTTGCTTCTTTTTTATCTATACCGACGAAATGGGGTCAAACCCCTCAAAACCGCAGGTTTTGATTAAGGTTTGCGTTAGCCAAACAATCAATCCTCGCAAAACACACGCGCAAACCAGGGTTCTGACCCCCGCCACCCCAGAACCGCCCGTGTCATCCTGAGCGGAGGGCAAAGCCCGTAGTCGAACCCGCAGGGCGGCGCGCAACGTCGGGATCTACGATATTGAGAGTGCCAACACCGCCCGAGATCCTACTCGGCTTACACCTCGTACTGCAACGCAGTTCGACTCCGCTCCGCTACGCTCAGGATGACACGGGCGCCACACAACACAACCATTCTTTGTTTTGCCGCAGACACACTCAACCTTGATTTGTTTTCTCCAAATACCCCTCCATTGCAAGTTGGAAAAAACTATGCTATAATCAAATCATCGAAAGCGCTTTTGAAAAACAATCCTACCAAGGAGATAAAATGATGAATCATACCAATACAATCAGTCAAAACATTGCCAAACTCAGACACGAAAAACAAGCCAAACAGGAAGAACTTGCAAATTACGTCGGCGTTTCGGCGCAAGCTGTTTCCAAATGGGAAAACGGCGGAATGCCCGATGCCGAGCTTCTCCCGAAAATTGCCGATTTCTTCGGATCGTCGATCGACACATTGTTTGGTCGCAAACCCATGGAATCGGGTGATCTTTGGAAAACACTTGTAGAATCCACTTCACAAGATCAAAAACTCGACCGCGCTTTTGAAATCTGTGAAAAACTTGTGCAAGCCATCGACTCGGGGGAGGCCGCCAATGAACCCGAACTCATCAAGCTTGACGACGATCTCACTTCGCAAGTCATCATCATACGAAGAAACTGCGGATTTGCCAAAATCGCCATAACCAAAGATATCCCCTATTTTCTGCTTCTGCCCGATTTTTCCGAAAAGAAAGCCGAGCTTTTTGATCTTTCTTCCCTGCCCGACTTGTTTTCAGACTTGGGTGATGCCCGTTTCTTTGAAACCATCGTTTATCTGATGAGGCGAGAATCCAATAAAGCCTTCTCGTCTAACCTTATCACCAAAAAGCTTGGATTTTCGCAAGACGAAACCCATGCAGTCATTGAAAAACTCCGCCGTTACTGTCTTCTTTCCACTACCACGGTGGAAATTGACGAAGAAGAAATCACCATGTATAAAGCAGAACTTCCTCAATCTTTCTGTGCCATGGTTCGCTTTGCGCGCGAGCTTCTCTAAACATACACAAAAAGCTGCTTCCTTTTGGAAACAGCTTTTCTTTTTACAGTATCGTAATCGTGTAAGAATACTTCTTTTCTTCACCTGCGGCAAGCGAATTGCCCCATGCTCTTTCTTCAAGGGAACCCTTGAAGTCAATCGAATCACATCTGCCGTACCAGGGCTCAATGCAAACGAAAGGACAGCCTTCCTTGTAGGGCGACCAAATGCCAATCACGGGCGCATCGTAAGCCACTTCCACAAACGGCTTGCAGGTTTCGTCGCAAAGCGCCACCATATGTACCTGATCGTTTTCAAACACAAGCGCATCTTTCGCGAAAAGATCCTTGTCAAGCGCGATCAAATGACCGGGCAATACCTTAACGTGATCCTTCACATCCACTTCGCCGTCGGCATAGCGGTCGGTGATGGCAGTCATCTTGCGCGGTGTTTTGTCGAGCATGATGAAGCACTCCTCGCGCACCGAGTCCTCGGGAAGATTGAACGCAGGATGTCCGCCGATCGAATAATACATCGTGTCATTTCCCGTGTTCTTTACCGTCCAAGAAACGGTCAGCACGTTATTGTGAATGGTATAACCAATGGTCAGAGCAAAATCAAAGGGATAGATCGCCTTGGTCTCTTCGTCCGAGGTCAAGGTATAGGAAAGAGAGGTATCGCTCTTCAAATCCATCACAAAACGCTTGTCACGGGCAAAGCCGTGCTGTGTGGAAGGATACTCTTTTCCCTGATAGGTATATTTGTCGTCAATCACAGCGCCCACAAACGGAAACAGAACAGGCGAGCGTCTGTTCCAAAATTCGGGATCGCCCTGCCAAAGATATTCTCTGCCGTCGGCGCTTTTGATGCTTTTCAGTTCCGCTCCTTTATCCGAAACGGTAACCACAAGACAGTTGTTCGATATGGTCGTACTTGCCATTTGTAACACCCCACATACAATAATATTACTTTAGTTTATCATAATAAAGTAAAAATTTCAAGAGAATTTACAAGAAATATAGCAAAAAAGAGAGAAAAAAGTCGATTTTACTTCTTCACCGCATACAAATTGAGATCCCACGCGGGTATATACGGAAAGCGACGGAGATACAGCTTGTGCTCTTTCAAGAGTGAATGTACAAAGATCGGCAGACGGAAAATGTCCTCGTTGCGGTGGTAGAGCGAAACAAGCAGGTCGGGCTGATGCCGCTTGATTGTCTCAATACTGCCGCACAAAGCCTCGTATTCACTGCCCTCCACATCGTATTTGATGTAGTCAACACGCGCGCCGTCAAGGATGCTGTCAAGCGTGCGAACCGCCACCACACCTTTGCCTTCCCCTGCTCTTGCATTACGGTTTCCGCTCGCGCTGAATGCCATCTCGCCGTTTTCGCACCAAGCGGCGCAGTTGTGGCACTCCACAAACGAAAGCCCCTCGTCTTCCACAAAGCGTGAAAGCTTTTTGAAATTGCGTCGGTCGGGTTCAAGCGATACCACCTTTTCAAGACTTGGAAACTCTCGCATAAACTCCCGCACGCTGTCACCGTTGTAGGCGCCAAGGTCGGCACAAGCTTTGTAACGATCACAAGAAAGGATAGATTCAAATACCTCGTCTTGCGAAGAGGTAGCTTGTTTTAAGTAAGAAAGCTTGCCCGTCAGCTTGTACATTAAGATGTTATCGTAAATCGCACGCGACTCTTCATCGGCAAAGAGCGCCCTCGCTTGTTGAATCAAATCAAGATTCTCTTCGTAAAACGCCGAATCAAACACCCTGCCGCACACTACGGGCACATCGGGTACGTACAGCTCGTTTTCGGCATCAATTGCATAGATGCGTGCCATCACATCGGGCAACTGGCTGGCAAACGCCACCAAAATCACGCATTCGGGATAGATTTCCTTTACTTCGGCATATGTCATCACGCGCTTGGAGCGAAAAAGCTGTCCGCGCACAAAATCGTCTGAAGCAAAGTAGGCAGAAACCTCCATACCGCGTTTTTCAAGCTCATCGGCAATCTTGTCCGCCCCATTCCCCATGCCGTAAAGAACGATCGGCTTCGACTGCTCGGCAAGACTTGTCCAAAGATCTTTCATACCAGTAACAACCTTTCGGCATTTTCATATAACACCGCGCGTTTGGTCTCTTCGTCAAGATCCTCTTTTTCAAACAGATCAAGATAGTCGCGGATCTTCATCACGGGAAAGTCGGTACCGAATAATACGCGGTCCTTGCCGCAAGCAAGAGTCAGCTCTTTGGCGCGCTCGGGCGACATCGCCCACAAAGCGCTTGAATTGTCATACCACACGTTCTCGTTTCCGTAAAGGTATTCAGCCGCCTCATCCCACGCCTGATAGCCGCCGAAATGCGAGGCGATCACTTTGAGTTTCGGAAAGTCGGAAAGAAGCTTGGCAAGCTTCTTCGGCTCGGAATAGCGGTACTCCTCCCTATCATCCCCCATGTGGTAGTTGATGATCAGCCTGCCCTCCGCCGCTTCGCAAATGCGGTACATACGCTTGTCCAAAAGATCAAAGCGCTGAATGTCGGGGTGGATCTTAATGCCGCGAAGCCCCATTGCCGCACAGCGGTCAAGCTCAGTTTCCACATCCTCAAACTCTTGATGCATAGCGGCAAAACCCACCGCCGCAAAACCAAGCGCTTTGGCATCGGCAACACGGGCTGTGATATAATCATTGATGCTTTTCACCTGATGGGCTGTGGTTGCCACCGAAAAGAGCAAAAAGCCGTTTGTCTTGTTCTCACGGCATTCTGCAATATAGCCGTCAAACGTACCCGCACCGGGTACGGGAAAATCATAAAATTTACCCAGTGCCACTCTTGCCCTGTCGGCAATCGCATCGGGATAGACATGAACATGAGCGTCAAATATCTTGTATGACATGATAGTTCCTTCTTTATTATCAACTAAGGAAAAGGAAAGCGTTATACGCTTTCCTCTCCA
>JAFQNZ010000029.1 GCA_017395715.1 Clostridia bacterium
GCGGCGAAAAGAAGCCCTACCGCATCAAGCTTTCCGAAAAAATGAATCTTCTCGGTCAAGGCAGCGGAAAAGCCAGATCCTGGGTTCTGCTCGCCAATCACTGTGACCAATCGCTTCTCCGTAACCAAACGGTTCTGAATTTTGCCAGAATGCTGACCGGCATTGTATGGGAGCCCTCTGCGCAAAGCGTTGAGGTTTTCCTCAACGGCAAATACATCGGTGTTTATACGCTAACCGAGCAAGTACAAATCAACAAAAACCGCATCGATCTTTCCGAAGATATCACCACCGAAGAAATTGATTTTCTGGTTCACCGTTCGGGATATGCCTATAATGCAGGTCAGATCGCTTTCACATACGACGGAGAGCCTTATGAAATTGTCAGCGATCTTTCTGAAGACAGCAGACTTTACAACAAACAGTACAACTACATTCAAAGCAGAATAGGCGAATGTTGGGATGCTGTGAAAGGCGGCGACCAAGATGAAATTCTCTCCTTGATCGATATCGATTCGGTTATCGATACGCTGATCGTTCATGAGTTCTTCAAAAACCTCGACACAGGTCACGATAACTTCTATATGTTCGCATCGGTTGACAGCAAGCTCTTCTTCGGTCCCGTGTGGGACTTTGACCAGTGTGCAGGCAATGCCAACGAAGGTGTTGAAACCTACGAAGGCCTGCGCGGCAGTAAAACCAACCATTGGTACAGCAACTTTTTGAAACTTGATTGGTTCAAAGAAATGCTGCTCGCTCGTTGGAACGAGCTTTATGACGATGAAATCAAGGCTGTACCCGCTATGATCCGTAATGCCGCACAGTCGGGTTATAACGCTTACTGCCGTAACTTTGACAGATGGAAGATACTCGGTTACACCGATTCAAACGGCGTTAAACAGATGGGTCATAAGATCAACCGTGAAGTGGATTACATCCGTTACTTCCAATCCTTTGACGAACATTACGAGTACTTCGCCACATGGATGGAAAACCGCATCGTGTGGCTGAATAACTACTACCATTCTCCGGAATTTATAAAAGTATCTGTCAAACTCGATCTGAGCGGAAAAGGCACCAAAGCAGATCCCTACCTTATCACCTCAGCCGAAGACTTCTATAACTTTTCCATGGTTATGGCGGGCGGTGAAAGCTTCCAAGGAAAATATTTCCGCCAGACAGCAGACATCGATATGACCAAGATTTCCTATTATTCCGGTGTTGCCAATCCCAATGTTTTTGCCGGCATTTATGACGGTCAAGGACACACCATCAACGCCAATATTACTTCTACCGAAAGTTCCTTCTTCCCCTATCTGACAGGAACGGTTATGAACCTTGTTACAACAGGTACTATCAAAAACAGCGGTCATACAGGCGGCATCTGCCGTTCGGTTCGTGTCAACGGTCTTCTCATCAACTGCGGATCCACCGTAACTATTTCTTCCTCAGGCGGAAATGCAGGAGGTTTAGCGCCTTCTAACCAAGCTGGTGGCGGTTCGATCATTGGTTGTTGGTTCGCAGGTAAAATTGTCGGCGGTAATAAATTCTCCCCGATTGTGGTTTATGCAGACGGCAGAACCTACGGCACCATGAAGAACAACTTCTATGTTTCGGATTTCTACGAATTCAATAACACGGAACAACCCACCATCAAAGCCGAAAACGAAACCGAAACCTCCGCATCCGGGTTTGCCACTCTCCACACAAAGCTCAATCAAAACCTTGCCACCAACGCTTCTTTGGCGGGCGTAAGCAAAGATCAGCTTTGCTCATGGAAAGCGCAAAACGGTCTTCCCTCCCTTGTTCCCAAGAATTAACACCCAAAACGCTTACCACCAAGAAGGCAAAGAATGTTTTTCGTTCTCTGCCTTCTTTTTCGATATATACAATCATCACAAATTTCTTGTCAGCAAATCGAGAAATGCCACACTATATGAGTGAAAGGAGGCGAAACCATGCAAGAAACAAACGAACTGTGCAATCGGCTTATCCGTGAATTTGCCGAAAATTATATAGAAAAGCTGTTTTATTTCTGTCTGAAAAAAACAGGAAGCCACACCGAACCCGAGGATTTAACGCAGGATATTTCAATGAATATCCTTAAATCGCTCAACAACGGCACCATTCCAACAAACTTTTCCGCGTGGGTCTGGCAGATTGCGCGCAACCGTTATTCGGTATGGGCAAAAGAAAAGCATAGTCGAAACGAATCGCAAAGCGCTTCCGATATCGGCGACTATGAAATTGAGGACGAAAGCGAAAATATCCTTGATGAAATGATACATACAGAGCAAATGGCTCTGCTTCGACGAGAGTTGGCGTTCATCAAAAGCGATTATCGCAATATCGTCGTTGCCTATTACATAGAAAACAAGAGCGTTCGTGATATTGCATCGTCGCTTTCACTTTCAACAAGTGCGGTTCAGCAAAGACTTCACCGTGCAAGAATCATATTGAAAGAAGGTATGAATATGGCAAGAGAATTTGGAAAACGCAGTTA
>JAFQNZ010000239.1 GCA_017395715.1 Clostridia bacterium
GGCACAAGATATAAAAGCTCGGCAGAAAGATCCAAAACCTCGCCCTCGTTTTCCTCCGTCACCGTCTTCGGTGCGGCATAACAGCCGATCTCATACACCCCACTTGCATCGGATACGATCCGAACCGAATCGGTATCCAAAATCAACTCGCCGCCATCCGCCGAAATAGGCAATCCGTTCTTGCGGCATTCGCCGCTGAACGAAACAAAACTCGGCAAAAGTGATGCCATGCCATACCTAACATACTGTCCGCCATTCGGAAGCTCCGCACTGCCAAGCTTTTCGTATAAAACAAGCTCCTCAAGCAAAAGACATGAGTCCGATCGAAAAAGCAGCGTTATTTCCGCCCCGCTGTCAGCACCGAGCGAAAAAAGCGTTCTGTTAAAAGAAAAAGGCAGACCGTCAAGCCCTTCGCGGTGTAACAGCTTCCCGTTTGACGTGATCAAAACTTCACCTTTTCCGCTGCCTTTGCAACAAAACCCTTCGCAGGAAAGAGCGCTCACCGTCAAAGGCGATTCTTTCATCACCTCACGGGGCGACGGAAGACGAAAAACAGCAGGCAGACCAAAATGCCGTAACGTCACAAACTGTTTGCGCGGATACAGATGCCCGATCTCGGCAAGCGCTCGGTTGAGAGAGGTGCGTAACGCCCCCTCGCTTTCGATATATCCTTCCGAGATCATCGCACTCACCTCGCGATATACATCCTTCGCATTCATTTTATTCTTCTCCCTTCACTCTTCTCTTTTCTCTATCCCCCGATGAGATCTTTCTCATCGGGGGGGATATTTGTCAGATCTGTGTCTGTGTACCGCTTGCCGATGCCGAATAGGATTCCACAAGACAAATATGCTTGTAAGAACCGAATCCGATACCAAAGCGGCAATAACCGTTCCAGATCCAGTTGCGGGTGTGGCTGTCCTCCCAATTCTTGATCGAAAGAGGTACGCGGTTAAAGAACATATTGCCCGCAAGATTCTTGTTCGCCTCGCTCGACATCAGAATGATGGGATAGGTCTGCTTCTTTTCATCCTCAGCAAGCTCATACTGCCATGTGGGAAGCACCACAAGGTTCCAGTTGCCGTAATGGATGTTGATGCCGTTGCTGGATGTGGTAGCATCGTAGGGCGAGCCAAGCACCTGCTTCACATACTTTTCCAAAATGGGAAGATTGCCGGGAATGATCACCGTATCTGCCACATAGCCAAGTACGTCGCCGTTTTCATCCTTCATGTTGCGGATCTTCGCAGCACCCTTGGTGATCGCATCCTCCACGTCGGAGAGCGTCAGAAGCGCATCATCACTCTTGTAGCGGTTGAGACCAAAGAGGTTCGACTGCTCGCCCTCACCGTGGCCCGAAGCCGCGCCGTATTTGTGATCGGTCGCAAAAAGTGCCTTGCCGTCGGCGGTGGCAAGATCCACCGTTGCCTTGTTAAAGGTCATCGAGGTATTTTTAGCGTTTGCAATTGCCGCCTCGGCAATCTTGTTCATGGTGAGATAATAGGCTCTCACAAAATTCTGCGCGCGTCGTTTCGCATCCGAGCCGATACCAAAAATGCTGTCATCCATCATCTGCTTGGTGATGGTAAATTCCTTCATAAAGGGAATGTGTTCAATAAACTTGCGGTAAGTGTCAACGATCGAGTCAGCTTCCGCACCGGTGCCTTCAGGCGTTGCGGTAAAGGTCGAAAACTCATCCTGATACTGAATCGTCTCGCCGTAACGCGAGGAGCGTTCGATGTTGAAGAGCCACTCCAGCGCGCCTCCCTTCTTTTTCTGCGAATCGCTTTCGGCTTCGATCAGCACTTTCAAAGGCGTTGCGAGTCGTGCGATCTTCGAATCGTTCAGATGATTCGATTCGGAATAAATAAATGCCATAATATACTTCCTTTCAAATTGAATTAGAATATCCCATATTGGGATTTTTCACTGCCCTTTCGCCACACGGCGCCAGAGCTTTTCGATCGTTTCGGCAGGATAATCCTCGCCAAGAAGATCGCGGGCAATTGCCATGTCTTCGTTCGAAATACGGTTTGACACAGCAAGCGTTGCGGGCGCACCCGAAACCAAATGCGCCTTCGAGGGGCTGCCTCTTTCCTCCCTCGGTGTTTTCTGTCTTTCCCAACCCGCCGCGGCAAAGGCTTCCTGTTCCGAAAGCCCCTTGGCACGCAGATCCAAAAATCTTCTGAAAATCGGGCTTTCGCCAATCTTCAGACCGGTCTCAAGTGCCGCAAAGGCAAGCGAATCGGCAAGCGCACTTTCGGCGGCAAGGCACCTCGCCTGCCAGTCGGGCGCTTCTTCGGCAGGTGAATTTTTTTCTTCCTCCAAAGACGGCTCGGTTTCATCGGGAAGACATTCGTTTTCTTTCACATCAGTTGTTTCCATGTCAACATCCTTTCTGTTTTGGCAAAAGGCATAAACCGCCCCTATCGACGAAAGCTCAAATGATCATAGGGTGACAGCCTTTCGATGGCGATTTATGCCTTTGGCTCTTCAGTCAGTCATTCGGGTCCTTTCAAGCTCCTTGGCAAAATAGGAACGGTTGTCTTTGGCGCCGGGGTAACCGCAATGCTCTTGCGACTGCCAATACTTCGCAAGCGTTTCCGCCTTGCCCACTTCGCCAAAACAGCCTTCCTTGTAGTTGGTCAGATTCTGTTTCCAAAGAGCTTCTCTTTCGTCCTTGTCGGGCTTTTCCGCCGCTACCGAGAACAGGTAAGCATCGTCGTACACATACGCATCCAGCAAACTGTCGTACGCCAAAAAATCGTAACGGCAAAACGCATCGCTTTCGGTGTTTCCGTAGCCGTCGCGGTAAATTAGGGCGCGCGGCTCGTCGGCATAGGCAAGAAAGAGTTCAAAGATCAAGCGGTCAATGTCCGCGTAGGCGGCATTTTTCATCACGCGTTTGGAAACCAATCGTCCCTCTGAGCGATCCACCTGTATTTGTCTTGCCTTACCCGACTGGGTCGTCAGTTCATCTCCGCCCACAAAAGCGTCGGTAATACCAAGAATACGCTTGGCATCCTTGTAGAGCGCATCAAGATAAGTCAGATCCTGACCGATATTCGGCGTGGTATCCAGCACACCAAAGCGCGATGCCGACTCCCCGGGACGCAGATTCAGAACCTTGCCGCCCACCGAATTGTCATAGCGGAATTGGCAGTCATCCGGCTTGTAGGGGAACACGCCTGACATCATCATCTTTTCGTGTACGCGCGAGAGGACCTTGTTGATCTCCATCTGCTGCGGACGGATCACAAGACAGTCCGACTCGCCAAGGTAGCTCGATTCGCCCGAAACGTTCTTTCGGATCACGATCGGAAAATGCTTGGGGTGGTAATAACGGATGCGTGTGCCTTTCGGAATCTCCTTGCCGTCCGAGCAAACAAACGCTTCGCGGCTGATTTCATACGCCTCGCTCACCAAAGAGAACTGCGCATCTTCGCCGCAAGTGCAAACCGCCTCATCCTCCAAGCACTTGAGACAGCGCTTCACCTTTCTGGCATAGTAATCGTCAATATCCGAAAGAATCACATCACCCGACCAAATGAAGCGCGAAACAAGACCGTCTTCGTTTTTGTAAAAACAGACCACCATCAAAAGCGTGCCGTTTTCTTCAAAGCCCGCCGCCAGGCGTGCCTCTTCCGAAGCGGTTAATGAAAATCTTCGGCAGATCTCCTCGGCAGTCGTGTCAAACGCCAAAAAGCAGTATTCCATATCGTCAATCTGCAAAATACCGGGCTGTCCCACAAAATTTCTCGGAGAAATGCCCGTCAAACGCACCGAACCCACCTCACCGAAACGGGTCAAAAGATCGTCCCACTCAACCAAAAAAACCGATCCTCCGTAAATGTAGGTGTAACGCTCGTCCATGTCGTTCAGTCTCTCAAAGGGAAGCCGTTCGCGAAGCGAACGAAGAAGAGCCTCCACGCGTTTGGCATTCTTTTCTTTCACAAAACTCGCATCGGGCGCCTGCACCGAGGGAGATGGAATGTCGGTGGAAATCTGGCTTTCCACAAGCTCATAGGTAATGTTGCGTACCGTTTCGGCAGGGCGTCCTCCGTCGGTGTCGCCGCTGCCGCGGTATTGGGCATACGCCTTGTCAAGCCGTTCGAATAAACCGGCCTGCTGTTCCAAGGCGGCGCGGTAAAGACCGTCAAAAAATGCCGCTTTGTTTTCCGAAACTTTCAAAATCTTTTCCTTTCTGCCTTTCATTGTATTGGGATTTTTTAAGGGGTTCCCGCCCTTTTGTGGCGTTATGTTTGAATATGCCAGCGTTTTTCAAGTCTGCGCTTTTCTTCCTCGCTTGCTGCAAGATAATCCTCCCACATATCGTCCCGTAGCTGCCGAGAAACCGCCGTAGGCGCTTTTTCGGGCGCTTTGTACCACCAAACCGCAAAATAGCGAAGTGCGTCCGGCGCATGGGTCAACTCGTGCGGCTCGCGCGCGGCATCGCAAGGATTTTTCTCATCCACCATGATCGTCTGTAAGGAGCGAATCAGGTGACGGCAGGTCGCAAAAATGCGAAGCCGCGGAAGTGCTTCCCCGCTTGCGCCCACACGGCATTTGAGAAGTTCTTTGAGATACAGCCACCCCGTCTCGCGGTTGTTTGAGCTTTTCACCAAGCGAATGCCGTGTTCTTCAAAGCCCACCGCCTGACTCTTGCCCGAGGTAA
>JAFQNZ010000030.1 GCA_017395715.1 Clostridia bacterium
GAAGTGTACGTGGGCGGCGAGAGAATCAAATGACATATTAGAAAACGGAGTTCCGTAACGGAACTCCGTTTTTTGATGTTTATTTCGTAGGGGGCTGACGCTTGCCCTTCCAGGGCGGCACCCCGTTTAAATAAACAAATATTGTTAGGTTAAATTTGATTGTTCTCGGGCGCCGAGGACGTCGCCCCCTACCGCATATTGCCCATTTATCCAATCAAATCTTGTTTTACACAATCTCACAAAACAAAAAGCACCCCAAGGGGTGCTTTTTATATGCCAATCAGTCTTCACGTCTTGCGTCAACGACGTCAACGTACTTGTTGTAAAATTCTTGGAACCTGCCTTCGTCGATGGCATCGCGGATGCCTTGCATGAACTCGTTGTAGAAATAGAGATTATGCAGCACCGCAAGGCGCATACCAAGCTCCTCGTGAGCCTTAAAGAGATGGCGCAAGTAAGCGCGCGAATAGCTCTTGCAGCAAGGGCAGGAGCATTCGGGAGCAACGGGTCTATCATCGTCCGAATACTTTTCGTTGATGATGTTGATCTTGCCTTCCCATGTAAAGAGGTTGCCGTGACGCGCATTGCGCGAAGGCATCACACAGTCAAAGAAGTCGATACCGCGCGAAACAGCTTCCAAAATGTTCTGCGGTGTGCCAACACCCATGAGATAACGGGGCTTGTCAACCGGCATATGCGGTTCTACCGCGTCAATGATGCGGTACATATCCTCCGCCGCCTCACCCACGGCAAGACCACCGATGGCGTAGCCGTCAAGGTCAAGCGTGGCAATCTGCTTCATGTGCTCAATACGAAGGTCTTCGTAGGTCGAGCCTTGGTTGATACCGAACAGCATCTGATGCGGGTTGACAGTATCGGGAAGCGCGTTCAGACGCGCCATTTCATCTTTGCAACGCACAAGCCAGCGGTAGGTGCGCTCGCAGGATTTCTTGGTGTATTCGTATTCAGCGGG
The DNA here is from genome assembly GCA_017395715.1 of Clostridia bacterium. Lineage (GTDB taxonomy): Bacteria > Bacillota > Clostridia > Oscillospirales > CAG-272 > RGIG1993. Next base: position 974 of record JAFQNZ010000030.1, read on the forward strand.
GTTTTCAATGCACTCGTCAAACGCCATGGCAATGGTCGAGCCGAGGTTCGACTGGATCTGCATACTTTCCTCAGGACCCATGAAGATCTTTTTGCCGTCAATATGCGAAGCAAAGGTCACGCCTTCTTCTTTGATCTTGCGAAGCTTGGCAAGTGAGAACACCTGGAATCCGCCGCTGTCGGTGAGAACAGGCTTATCCCAATTCATAAACTTGTGAATGCCGCCCAGCTTGCGGATCAGCTGATCGCCCGGGCGCACATGGAGATGATAGGTGTTGGCAAGCTCGATCTGACAGCCAATCTCGCGAAGGTCGTCTGTCGAAACGCCGCCCTTGATGGCGGCACAAGTGCCAACGTCCATAAACACAGGCGTTTCCGCGCTGCCGTGAACGCTTTCAAAATGCCCTCTTCTTGCTTTTCCATCTGTTTTCAATACCTTAAACACTGTTTATATATCCAACCTTTCCTCAGGTTCTCTTAAAGAATTTTTCCATATCACGGCGCGAAAGCTCAAAGGCGATCGGTCTGCCGTGCGGACAATAGCGGATATCGGGATTTTCAAGTACCGTTTCCACCAGCCATTTGATGTTTTCGGGAGTGTCGATCAGCCCCGCCTTCATGGCAGCCTTGCAGGAGGCTTGGTAGAGCGCTTTTTCATACACCACACTCGTTGTTACAGCCACGTTGCCTGTGCCTTCGGCAAGCTGCTCGCAAAGCTTTGTGAGCATATCGAGTGCTTCGCTTTCCGAAAGTCCCGCAGGAATGCCCGAAACAAGCGCCCCTTCGTCATGCTTTTCAAACACAAAGCCTGTTTTCACAATGTCCTCTTCAAATTCCGAAAGTGCGGCACGCTCTTCGGGTGTCAAAGACAATGTGAGCGGCACAAGAAGCATTTGTGTGGCAAGCGATTCACGGCTCTTCTCGCGGTTCCTTTTCATCTTTTCAAAGAGGATTCTCTCGTGCGCCGCGTGCTTATCGAGAATCAGCGTAACATCTCCCACTTCCACCATGATGTAAGCATGAAAGGCTTCGCCGATGATGCGGTAGAGTGGCTTTGCCACAGCAGGCTCTTCTTTGACTTCTACCTTGGGAAGCAAAGTTTCTTCCTGAACAGGAGCAGAAGCTTCCTGTTTGGGGTTCACATCAAACGCCGTGGCATCTGCCGTAATACTTGAAAGAGTGGAGAAGAAATCCTGTTTCTCGGGTTTTATTTCTTGTTCGATCGGCTTTTCGATCGGTTTGGGTTCAGCCTTCGGTTCATTCACCGTCGGTTTCATCACAGGCTCGGGCGGTAAGAGATCCGAAATCGTCGGCTCGTCAAACACCTTTTGCGGCGGAATCTCCTTGGTCGGCGTGTCGGCAAGTCGGTCTTCAATCGGCACAAAGGCGTTGTAAAGACCGCGCTCGGAGGGTGTCACACGGCGAGGCTCCAAGATCGGCTCGCCGGTCTCTCGGCTGTCTGACAAAGTGTTTCTGACAGCGCAGTACACCGCGTCAAACACCGCGCGCTCGTTGGAAAATTTCACCTCAAGCTTTGTGGGATGCACGTTGACGTCCACAAAGGTGGGATGCACGCTGATAAAGAGAACGCAAAACGGAAATTTTCCGGTTTCGCAGTAGGAATCAAAGGCTTGTTCAAGTGCCGCGGTTGCGGTCTTGGAGCGCACGTAGCGCCCGTTGATGAAAAAGTTCTGTCCTCCGCGGTTGGCTCTCACCGATTCGGGGCGGGAGATATAGCCCACCACCTCAATGCCGTCAGTGATGTTTCTCACCTTCACAAGCCGCTCGGCAAATTCTTTGCCAAGGGCGGCATACACCGCCGAGATCAGGCGTTTGTCACCCGGTGTGGCAATCTTCATGTTGCCGTCCACAATCAGCTTAAAGGCAATATCGGGGCGCGAGATCGCAAGCTTTTCCACAATCGAAGAAACGGCAAGTGCCTCGGACGCATCGCGTTTTAAGAATTTTCGTCTGGCGGGCTGATTGGCAAACAAGTTTTCCACAATCACCGTTGTGCCGTTTTTGCATCCAACCTCGGCTACTTCAGACACTTTTCCGTATTCCGAAACGAGAAGCGAGCCGTAGCGGTCGCCCTCGCGCTTGGTCATAATGCGAAGGAGTGACACCGAAGCAATGGCGGCAAGCGCCTCACCGCGGAAGCCAAGTGTCATAATGCCGTCAAGGTCGGCGGCAACGCGGATCTTGCTTGTGGCGTGGCGTTTAATGGCAACAGGCAAATCCTCGCGCGCCATACCGCATCCGTTGTCCGAAACACGGAGGAACGAAATACCGCCGCGCTTGATCTCCACCGTAATCTCAGTTGCCCCCGCATCAAGCGCGTTTTCTAAAAGCTCCTTCACACAGGAAGCAGGTCGCTCCACCACTTCCCCTGCGGCAATCAAATTCGCCACATGAAAGTCGAGCACTTCAATCTTTGCCACAAGTCACACCACCTTTCGTTGGGATTTATCCGAGCATTTTTTTGATCTCGGACAGGAATATCAAAGCTTCCAGCGGCGTTAAGGATTCCACATCCGCCATTTTCAGCTTGTTGATCACATCGCCGTGGATGTAATCGTCAATTGTCATGTTATCGGGTTCAGTTGTCTGTTTTTGTGGCGCTTTGCGGGGATTTTCCCCTTTTTCAAGCTCGGCAAGCATTTCCCTTGCCCGCTTGACCACAGCGCTCGGCACGCCGGCAAGCTGTGCCACCTCAATGCCGTAGCTGTCGTCCGCCGCACCCTTCACGATCTTGCGAAGGAACACAACGCCCTTGTCTTTTTTCTTGGCAATCACCGAATAGTTCACAATACCCGTGCCGCGATCACCAAGCTCGCAAAGCTCGTGGTAGTGCGTGGCAAACAGGGTTCTTGCGCCGATCTTTTTGCTTGCGGTATATTCAGCAACCGCTTTGGCAATGCTCATGCCGTCAA
>JAFQNZ010000031.1 GCA_017395715.1 Clostridia bacterium
CTTTTCAACATTCAGTTTATTGTTGACAAAGACGATAACGTATTTATCATCGAAGTGAACCCCCGTTCTTCGAGAACGGTTCCGTTCCTTTCCAAAGCGACCGGTTACTCGCTTGCTGACATCGCAACAGAAGTTATCATGGGCAAGACTTTGAAGGAGCAGGGAATTTTCGATATTTATCCCGAAGAAAAGAAGAGATGGTACGTCAAAGTTCCCGTATTCTCCTTCAACAAGATTCACGGTCTTGACGCTTACCTCTCTCCCGAAATGAAGTCGACCGGTGAAGCAATCGGTTATGACGACAAATTGAATCGTGCGCTTTACAAAGCACTCCAGGCATCGGGTATGCACTTGCAGAACTACGGAACGGTGTTTGCGACCATTGCCGATAAGGACAAAGAAGAAGCCCTTCCTTTGATCCGCCGCTTCTACAACCTTGGCTTTAACATTGAAGCAACTGTCGGTACAGCGGAGTTTTTGAAGAAGAACGGCATTCGTACCCATATTCTGAAAAAGATCGGTGACGGAAGCGATGAGATTTATGATTCGATCCGTCAGGGTCATATCGCGTATGTTATCAACACAAGCGATGCGGCAACCGGTTCGCAGAGCGACGGTTACGAGATCCGTAAGAGCGCTACCGAGAACAATGTGACAATGTTCACCTCTCTTGATACCGTTCGTGTGCTTCTTGATGTTCTGGAGGAAACCACTCTCTGCATTTCGACCATCGATGCATAAGGGGGCAATATGAAACAAGGTTTTTATACTGTTACAGAAAACACGGCGCTGACATCATCTGTCTATCGTATGAAGCTTGAAGGCGATGTTACGGGCATTGCTTGCGGACAGTTTATCAATATTTTGCTTGACGGTTGTTACCTTCGCCGCCCGATTTCGGTTTGCGATGTGATTAACACCGATAGAGAGCAGGCAATTGTTATTTTGTATAAAGTTGTGGGAAAGGGCACCGAAAAAATGGCGGCGCTTTCCATTGGCACAACACTTGACGTTCTGACGCAGCTTGGAAACGGTTATGACACATCCTGCTCGGGAGAAGCACCGCTTCTCCTTGGCGGCGGTGTTGGTGTTCCGCCCCTCTATCTGCTTGCTAAAAACTTGATTGCCGAAGGCAAGAAGGTAAGCGTGATTCTTGGTTTCAATACCAAAGACGAAGTTTTCTACGAAGAAGAGTTCAAAGCACTCGGTGCGGATGTGACGGTTACGACCGTTGACGGCTCTTACGGAACAAAGGGCTTTGTGACAACGGCAATGGCTGAAAAGACTTACACATATTTTTATACCTGCGGTCCCGAACCCATGTTAAAAGCGATCTATTCCGCATCAAACACAAGCGGTCAGTTCAGCTTTGAAGAAAGAATGGGTTGCGGTTTTGGCGCTTGCATGGGTTGCTCCTGCAAGACGGTAACAGGTTACAAGAGAATCTGCAAGGAAGGTCCTGTGCTCGTAAAGGAGGAGATTTTATGGCAGAAATGAAAGTGAATCTCTGTGGCATTGAGCTTGACAATCCGATCATTCCCGCAAGCGGTACATTCGGCTTCGGTTATGAATTTGCAGAGGTATATGATATCAATCTGCTTGGTACGTTTTCCTTTAAGGGAACGACCAAGGATCCCCGTTTCGGAAATCCCACACCGCGTATTGCCGAATGTCCTATGGGCATGATCAATGCGGTTGGTCTTCAGAATCCCGGTGTGGATAAGGTGATTTCCGAAGAGCTTCCCAAGCTTGCCAAGTGCTTTAACAAAAAAGTGATGGCAAATGTCAGTGGCTTTGCCATTGAAGACTATGCTTACACCTGCGAAAGGCTTGATGCTTGCGAGCAGGTAGGATGGCTTGAAGTGAATGTCAGCTGTCCGAACGTACATGGCGGCGGCATGAGCTTTGGTACATCCCCCGAAGCTGCGGCGGCTGTGACACGCGCTGTGAAAAAAGTGACAACCAAACCGGTTATCATTAAGCTTTCACCTAACGTGACCGACATTGTTTCGATCGCAAAGGCGTGTGAAGAGGCGGGTGCTGACGGCATCAGCCTGATCAATACGCTTCTTGGTATGCGTATTGATTTGAGAACAAAAAAGCCTGTGATTGCCAACAAGATGGGCGGTTTTTCGGGAAGCGCGATTTTCCCTGTGGCAGTTCGTATGGTATATCAGGTGGCAAACGCGGTTAAGATTCCCGTTGTGGGTATGGGCGGTGTTTCGTCTGCCGAAGACGTGATTGAAATGATGCTTGCCGGTGCTACCGCTGTTGAAGTGGGGGCTGCCAATCTCATCAACCCCTACGCTTGCCGCGATATTATCAACGATTTACCCCGTGTGATGGAAAAATACAGAATCAATTCATTAAGTGAGATCATTGGAGGAGTACAGTAATGGGAAAAGATGTTATCATTGCGTGTGATTTTGACAGCGCAGAAAAAACATTTGCCTTTCTTGACAAATTTACAGGCAGAAAGCCTTTTGTAAAAATCGGTATGGAGCTTTATTACGCAGAAGGTCCTTCGATCGTTCGTGAGATCAAGAAGAGAGGGCACAAGATCTTTCTTGACTTAAAGCTTCATGACATTCCCAACACCGTGAAAAAATCGATGGCGGTTCTTTCGCGTCTTGATGTTGACATGACCAATCTGCACGCTTCGGGTACGGTTCGTATGATGGAAGCGGCCATTGAAGGTCTGACCCGTGAAGACGGCAGCCGTCCGATTCTCATTGCGGTGACACAGCTGACTTCTACCGATGAAGAAAGCATGAGAAAAGATCTTCTGATCGAACAGCCGATTGCCGATGTTGTGATGCACTATGCTGCCAATGCCAAAAAGGCGGGTCTTGACGGTGTTGTTTGTTCTCCGCTTGAAGCAGGCAAAGTACACGATACCTGCGGCAAGGATTTTGTGACAGTAACACCCGGTGTTCGTTTTGCTGACGGTGACATTGGCGACCAGAAGCGTGTGATGACACCTGCAGAAGCCAAGAAGATCGGCTCGGATTACATTGTGGTTGGCAGACCGATCACTGCAGCTGCCGATCCTGTTGCCGCATACGAAAGATGCGTTGCGGAATTTGTTGACTAAGTGAAGGGGGATAACAAAATGGAAGGCTACAAAAGAGAGTTTATTAAATTCCTTGAGAGCGCGGGCGTTCTCAAGTTTGGTGATTTTACCGCAAAAAGCGGCAGAAAGATTCCGTATTTCATCAATGCCGGTGATATCAAGACCGGTGATCAGATTGCCAAGCTCGGTGAGTTTTATGCCAAGGCTTACTTTGAAAAGGTAGGCAACAAGCGTACTGTTCTTTACGGTCCTGCTTACAAGGGCATTTCGATTGCGGTTTCTTCTTCGATCGCACTTTCTAAAGAAGGTCTTGATGTTCCTTTCTTCTTCAACCGCAAGGAAGCAAAAGACCACGGAGAAGGTGGCGTGTTTGTTGGCTATGTTCCGAAGGCAGGCGAAGAAGTGGTCATCGTGGAAGACGTTATCACCGCAGGTACGGCGATTCGCGAAAGCATGGCAATCCTTTCTTCTTTGGAAGACGTGAAAGTTGCCGCAACATTTGTTATGGTTGACCGCAAGGAAAAGGGAAAGACCGACAAATCTGCTATGGCAGAAGTAGAAGAAGAATTCGGATTCCCGGTCTATTCGGTTGTTGATGTATATGACATCATTGAATATCTTGAAGAAGACGAAGCCAATGCCGAAAACGTAACCCGTATTAAGAACTATCTGGCGATCAACGGTGCGAAAGCGTAAAAGCGAGGGATACGATGAGAAGCCTTATCGATATTAAGGATCTTTCAGTAGAAGAACTGTATGACTTGATCAACATTGCCAATGACATTGTGGATCATCCGAAAGAGTATGCCGAAGCCTGCAAGGGCAAGAAGCTTGCTACGCTGTTTTTTGAACCGTCGACCCGTACAAGACTCAGTTTTGAAGCTGCGATGCTTGAGCTTGGCGGTTCGGTGATTGGTTTTTCGGAGGCAACCTCTTCTTCTGCTGCCAAAGGTGAAAGCATGGCTGATACCGCAAAAGTGATCAGCTGTTATGCTGATATTATGGCGATTCGCCATCCCAAGGAAGGTGCGCCTTTTGTGGCATCGCAAAATGCGACTGTTCCGGTGATCAATGCCGGTGACGGCGGTCACTGCCATCCGACACAGACCTTGACAGACCTTCTTACGATTTTCCGTGAAAAGGGAAGACTTGACAAGATGACGGTTGGTTTTTGCGGTGACTTGAAATACGGAAGAACGGTGCATTCCTTGATTGCGGCGCTTTCGCGTTATCAGGATATTGAGATCGTTTTGATCTCGCCCGAAGAGTTGAAGCTTCCGAGCTACGTGATTTATGAAACGCTTAACAAAAACAATATGACATACCGTCAGGTAACAGATCTTGACGCCGCCATGCCGGAGCTTGATGTGTTATATATGACACGCATTCAGAGAGAGCGTTTTGCCGATCCCAATGAATACGAGCGTTTGAAGGACAGTTATATTTTAACACCCGAGAAACTTGAAAACGCCAAAAAAGATCTTGCCATACTGCATCCGCTGCCCCGTGTGAACGAGATCAGCGTAAAGGTTGACGATGATCCCCGCGCTTGCTATTTCAGACAGGCGCTCAACGGCAAATATATCCGCATGGCACTCATTCTCATGCTTTTGCGTGAGGCAGAAAAAGACCGCACGGTGATGAAGCCGGAAGGCGATTTCTTAATCAACACCGTAACTTGTAAAAATCCGAGCTGTATCACTTCGTGTGAGCAGGAACTCGACCAAATATTTAAGTGGACAGAAAAAGAAAACGGAATCTGCCGTTGTCTGTTCTGCGAATCGAAACAGATCGTAAACGAAAGGAAGATATAAGATGGCTAAGTTTATAAATGAACCTTCACATACTTTTAATGAGTATCTTTTGATCCCCGGATACTCTTCGGCAGAATGCATTCCTGCCAACGTCAGCTTGAAAACACCCCTTGTAAAATTCAAGAAGGGTGAAACCCCCTCGATCATGATGAACATTCCGATGGTTTCTGCTATCATGCAGTCGGTATCGGGCGACCGTCTCGCTGTTGCCCTTGCTACCGAAGGCGGTGTTTCTTTCATTTACGGTTCTCAGACCATTGAAGATGAAGCCGCTATGGTTCGCCGTGCCAAGAACCACAAGGCAGGCTTTGTGGTTTCGGATTCCAACATCACGCCCGATGCTACCATGGCAGACGTGGTTGCACTCAAGGAAAAGACCGGTCACTCCACCATTGCTGTTACCGATGACGGCACAGCAACCGGCAAGCTGCTTGGTATTGTGACCAGCCGTGACTACCGCGTGACCCGTATGGATCCCGCTACCAAGGTGTCTGAATTCATGACTCCCTTTGACAAGCTGATCTATGCCAAAGAGGGAACTACACTCAAGACGGCGAATGACATCATTTGGGATCACAAGCTTAACTCGCTTCCGATCGTAGATGACAACGGTCATCTTTGCTACATGGTATTCCGCAAGGACTACGACACTCACAAGCAGAACCCCAACGAGCTTCTCGATGCTTCGAAGCGCTATGTTGTCGGTGCCGGTATTAACACCCGTGACTATGCCGAAAGAGTTCCCGCGCTTGTGGAAGCAGGCGTTGACGTGCTTTGCATTGACTCCTCTGAAGGCTTCTCCGAATGGCAGAAGAGAACCATTGCTTGGATTCGCGAAAAATACGGCGACACTGTAAAAGTTGGTGCAGGTAACGTTGTGGATGCCGCAGGCTTCCGCTTCCTCGCTGACTGCGGTGCTGACTTTATTAAGGTTGGTATCGGCGGCGGTTCGATCTGTATCACCCGTGAAACCAAGGGTATTGGTAGAGGTCAGGCAACTGCTTTGATCGAGGTTTGCGCAGAACGCGACCGTTATTTTGAAGAAACAGGCGTTTACATTCCTGTTTGCTCTGATGGCGGTATCGTTCACGACCACCACATCACACTCTCTCTTGCTATGGGTGCCGACTTTGTGATGCTTGGCAGATATTTTGCCCGTTTTGACGAATCTCCCTCCAACCGCGTATCGATCGGCGGCACTTACTACAAGGAATACTGGGGCGAAGGTTCTGCCCGTGCCCGTAACTGGCAGAGATACGACCTCGGTGGCGACAAGAAGCTTTCGTTTGAAGAAGGCGTTGACTCCTATGTACCTTACGCCGGCAGTTTGAAGGACAACGTGGCAGTATCGCTTGCCAAAGTGAAATCCACCATGTGTAACTGCGGCGCACTCACCATTCCCGAACTGCAGGAAAAGGCAGTGCTGACTCTCGTTTCCGCTACCAGCATTGTGGAAGGCGGCGCGCATGACGTTATCCAGAAGGATAAAAACACAATTACCAAGTAATCTAATCTGATAGGAGATTATACAATATGGAAAACAATCTTCGTCCCGAATCGATGGCTCGCATCACAACCATTGAACTTGCCAATGCTTTCATTGAAGAGCAGATCAAGGAAGTTCGCGCTCAGGTTGGCGACAAGAAGGTACTTCTTGCGCTTTCCGGGGGTGTTGACTCCTCGGTTGTGGCAGCGCTTTTGATCAAAGCCATCGGCAAACAGCTTGTTTGCGTACATGTTAACCACGGTCTTATGAGAAAGAACGAGAGCGAAAATGTTGTGGAAGTGTTCCGCAATCAGCTTGATGCTAACCTCGTTTATGTGGATGCTACCGACAGATTCCTTGATCTTCTTGCCGGTGTGTCCGATCCCGAAACCAAGAGAAAGATCATTGGCAAGGAATTCATTGAAGTCTTCGCCGAAGAAGCACGCAAGCAGGAGGGCATCTCCTTCTTAGCACAGGGAACGATCTATCCCGATATTCTTGAAAGCATCAAGCAGGCTGAAGGCAAAAAGGCTGTTAAGTCGCACCACAACGTAGGCGGTCTTCCCGAAGATCTTCAGTTTGAACTCGTTGAGCCTGTGAAGCTTCTCTTTAAGGATGAAGTTCGCATGGTGGGCAGAGCGCTCGGCCTTCCTTCCGCTATGGTTGACCGTCAGCCGTTCCCCGGTCCCGGTCTTGGCGTTCGTTGTCTTGGCGCGATCACCCGCGACAGACTTGCGGCTCTGCGTGAAGCAGATGCGATCCTTCGCGAAGAATTTGACATTTGCGGTCTTGCCGGCAAGGTATGGCAGTATTTCGTTGTCATTCCCGACATCAAGAGCGTTGGCGTGAAAGACGACAGCCGCTACGAAGGCTGGCCCGCTATCATTCGCGCGGTGAACTCCAAGGATGCAATGACGGCTTCGATCGAACCGATCGATTATGCTGTTCTTGCCAAGATTACTGCAAGAATTACTTCTGAGGTGGCAGGCATCAACCGCGTGCTGTATGATATTACGCCTAATCCCACAGGAACGATTGAATGGGAATAATTCAATAAGGCTTTTAAGTGGCTTGGAATCTTTATTTCAAGCCACTTTTTGCACGTTTTTCAATTTTACGTGAAAACACTTTTGACAACAGTTTGATTGGGGTTATATAATGTTGTAACATTTTTGCAAATGGACTTGTAACATCTTGAAATATTGAGTGCTTTGTGATACAATATTGTTAATTAGAGTAGTGTTCAGTGGTCTCACATTAATTAGAAATTTATGCAAATTTTGGAGAAAAAATGGCTATACATAATAAATCTCATAGCAATCATGCTCTTATGTCAATCAACAAATCCCGAAAAGACAATACCTTGAAACATAAAACATCAAAAGATTTTTCACTACCAAATGAATCTGTTATTACCATCAATATA
>JAFQNZ010000240.1 GCA_017395715.1 Clostridia bacterium
ACCGTTTATCGTTGCCGAAGGACTACACGTGTATCCCAACGCCGTCATGTCTTCCTTCTGAAAGGCGTATCGGTTATCAAGTAAAGCTTTTTGTTCTTGATAGTCAGCCGAATCATAGTGAACGATCAACGTATCCGCATCACAAGTAAAAATGCCAAAAGTCTGCGAAAAATAATCGTAATACTCTACCCGACTGTAGTTTCCCAATTCTTCGCGTGTTGGCATCGAAACAAATGCCTCGCACACTTCGGTGTAGTTTTCTCCTATTTCGGTGTCCTGTTTATGTGTGATCATTTCAAAAGTTCCAACCATATATGAGAACAAAAATGACACAACAAAAACAACCAACAAAAAGATAATCCGTATGACCTTGGAGAACGCTTTCTTTTTTGAAAAAAGAATTAGAGCAAGAAGAACAATGGAAACAACCGGAATCAATAAAAACGTGATTGCAAAAGCAATATTGAATACCGCGCCGGCAAAAAGCAAGGAACAGCCCAGAGCAACCGCAAAAACAGGAAGGAGTATCGAAGCTAACCAACCAAGCACTTTCAAAAAGGTTATTTTGTTTGTCTTTTCCATAGGGTTCTCCTTTCGTTGTTGATTTGCATCATCCTCGTAGGGACAGGCGTCCTCGACGCCCCGCGTTCAAACGGACGTGAACAGCAGGATTTGATTGGATAAATTGGCAATATACGGTAGGGGACGGCGCCCTCGACGTCCCGCTTTATGATCAAATTTTGTTTTCTGTGTTTGTTTGCTTTTCGGGGCGTCGAGGACGTCGCCCCCTACAAATTACGCCTTCTTCCTCAGACACACGACGGACTCCACGTGTCCGGTTCTCGGGAACAAGTCAAACGGATACACAATATCGGTTTCGTAGCCGAGGGGTTTCAGAATCGCGCAATCGCGTGCGAGGGTATCGGGATTGCAGGAAATATAGACAAGCCGTTTGGGTGAAATGTCGGCGATGCGTTTTAAGAGTTCCTCTCCGCAGCCCTTACGGGGCGGATCGACCACAATGACGTCGGCACGGGCAAGCTCTTTGCTGTTGGCATCCCCACAGATAAAGGTGGCGTTTTCAATGCCATTCAGCGCCGCATTCACCTTCGCGTTTTCAATCGCTTCGGGGATGATCTCCACGCCGACAAGACTCTTCACGCCCGCTTCCTTTGCCATAAAAAGACCGATCGTGCCCACGCCGCAGAAAAGGTCGGCAAGGGTATCGTCTTTTGTGAGGTTGGCAAGCGAGAGGGCTTTTTTATATAATCTTTCCGCCATTTTGCCGTTGACTTGATAGAACGAAAGCGGCGCAAGACGGAATTTGAGTCCGCAGAGAGAATCTTCAATATGATCTTTCCCGGAAAGTACCGTGCAGTCTTTTCCAAGTATCACGTTGGTCTTTTCGCGGTTATGATTGAGAAGCACCGACACCACGTTCGGGTGCTGTTTCATAATAAAATCGGCAAAATCTTTGGCATGGGGCAGATCGTCATTCACCACAAGCGCCACCATCACCTCGCCCGAGACCTCGCCGATACGCAGATACACATGGCGAAGGATGCCTTTGCCGCTTTCTTCGTCATAAAGCGAAACCTTGTGTTCTTTCAGCCAAGCGGTGACGGTTTTCAGAATCGGTGTGAGCGCGGGATTTTCCAATCGGCATCCCGTTGCAGGCACAACCTTGTGACTACGTGCTGAGAAAAAGCCGACCTCGTAGTCAGAAGTCAAGGGGCATTCCACTTTGTTGCGATAGCCACACACCTCGCCGCCCTCACAGGGGGCAACGGCAAGATCCAGCTTTACCTTGCGGAACGCATGGCGCACATATTCCGTTTTGAGAAAAAGTTCATGTTCATACGAAATATGGCGGTACACACAGCCGCCGCAGGTGGGAAACGCCACGCAGTCGGGATCTGTACGGTAGGGAGACTTTGTGAAAACCTCCTCACAGCGCGCCACGAGATAATCGGATGCCACCTTGATGATCTTGGCGGAAATTTCCTCGCCTGTCACGGCGTTTGCCACAAATACCACCCTGCCGTCGCCGTCAAGCCGCGCAACGCCAAAACCCTTGTTGTTCACATCGGTGACCGCCAGGTTTACGGTCTGGTTTTTCTTCACAGTCATCACGAAAATCCCCCTTTCGGCAAAACTTACCCCATTTTGCAATATTATAACACACACCATGTGAAAACGCAAGACTAAACACCAAATAATTCGCCCCGATTTTCACGTGAAACATTTGGAAAAGGCTTTTTCGCTTCTTTACTTTTTACAAAATCTGTGCTATACTGTTTTGGATAAAACCAAGGTCCGCGTTGCATACTACCGAAAAACAAAAAAGGATTCATGCCATGCAGACCAAATATAAATTTATCTACCTCGCCTGTCTTTACAGCCTGCTCATTCCCGCGCTGTTTTTCTCGCTCTCAGCAACGAAAACACCGGTAGAAGCCTCCAGTGAAGTCATTGTACAGGAAGAGGAGCAGGAAGAACAAACAGCTTCGCAAAACGGGCATACGTTTCTACTCCTCGGCATCGATAACGCCTCGCACTCAAGTGACGTTATCATGCTGGCGCATATCGACAGCAACGGCAAAAACCTAAAGCTTTTGCAAATTCCGCGCGACAGCTATGCAGGCTCTCACGGCAAGATCAATTCGATTTTCGCAAGAGCCTATACCGAGGCGGCAAAAGCCAAAAAATCAGAATCCGAATGCTACACGCTCGGCGCAAAAGCCCTCGCATCGCACCTTTCCACCATGCTTGGCATTACGGTTGACCGCCACGCCATTCTCACGCTGAAGGACTTTCGAACCCTTGTGGATAGTGTAGGCGGTGTGCCGATCACCCTGCCGCAAGACCTCGACTACGATGACCCCGCCGGGGGGCTTTCGATCCACCTAAAAGCAGGCAAGCAGGTGCTTAACGGCAAAGCGGCAGAAGGTCTTGTGCGTTGCCGAAACGCCTACCCCACCGCCGACTACGGCAGAATGGACGCGCAAAAGCTTTTCCTTTCGGCTTTTTTCGAAAAACTGCGCTATCACACCTCGCCGATCAAACTGCTTTCGCTCATCAGCAAGGCCTACGGCTATGTGAAAAGCGATCTTTCGCTCACCGAAACCCTCTCGCTCGGACGCACGCTTCTTGCCACAGACGATGATTGCCTTTTTGCGGCGACGTTAACAGGCAAAAGTGTAAAGATCGGCGGCGCTCTTTGCGAGGTTTTACCGAAAGACAGCGTCAAAGAAGCATCCCTTTGGCTGGAGGGAAAATACAACGCGCAAAACGCCGAAAAAGCCTGTGTCGGCAGCAACCAAGCCGCAAAATCGGCGTATGAGTCGCAGCCCGAGATCCCCTTCACCCCACAAAACGCCAAGGGGAAAGCAACTCCGTAACCTTTTCGCAGGCGAAACAACATTTAACTTTCTTTGAAAAGCATATATTCTGTAGGGACAGGCGTCCTCGACTGTCCAAAA
>JAFQNZ010000241.1 GCA_017395715.1 Clostridia bacterium
ACCTGCACGATCTCCACTTCCACGCCTTCTTTTTCCAAAACCGAAGCAATTTCACGCAAAGCAAGCGCCGTATTGCCATTTGCTTTCGGACTTCCGTTCAGCATCAAAACTTTCATATACGATCTCTCCTTATATCAAGTATCAATACCTATATTATAGCGGATTGATCGACTCTTTGCAATATCTGTCAACAAGAAAGTCAAGAAAGATCATCTTTCGATTTTTTCTTGGCGGAGCGTGCCACAAGACCCGAAAGCGCCACCAAAGCAAGCACGTTGGGAAGCACCATCAGCTGATTGAACATATCGGTCAATTCCCAAACAAGATCGTTCGAAAGGAACGATCCGAGCACCACGAAGACAAGTGCAATCACCGAATAGATCGGAACCGCGCGTCTGCCGAAGAGGTATTCCACATTGATCTTGCCAAACAGATTCCATCCAAGAATCGTGGAAAAAGCAAAGAAGAAAAGACAAATTGCCACAAAAGCACTGCCAACGCCATCACCCCACACGCTTGAAAAGGCAAGCTGTGCCATGTTCGCCTTGTCAATACCGTTTGCAGCACCCGAAGCGAGGATGCCGCCTCCTGCATAAAGAGTGGAGATCACCACAAGTGCCGTCATCGTCAAAACCACAAAGGTATCAATAAACACGCCGATCATCGCGGCAACGCCCTGCTCGTGTGGTGTTTTCACCTGTGCGAGTGCGTGCGCATGCGGCGTTGAGCCCATACCGGCTTCGTTGGAAAACAAACCGCGCTTGGCACCCTGGCTGATGGCGGTTTTCAAAGCATAGCCGATGCCACCGCCCACGATCGCGTGGGGCATAAAGGCATAGCGGAAAATCATGCCAAAAGTTTCGGGGATATATTGGAAGCGAAGTCCAAGTACCACAAGACCGCCCACAAGATACAAAATCGCCATGATCGGCACCACTTTTTCACTCACAGAGGCAATGCGCTTGACACCGCCAAGCAGGATCACGCCTGTGATTGCCGCCACGATAAGACCCATCACCCAGCCGGGAATGCCAAAAGCCTCCTCAGTTGTCGAGCCGATCGAATTGGACTGCACCATAGCGCCCATAAAACCAAGCGCCAGAATCGTGGCGACCGAGAAGAACGCGGCAAGAATCTTACCAAAGCGTCCCTTGAACGCATGGCGGATATAATACACAGGGCCGCCGAGGATATTTCCGTCTTCTTCCACCTTGCGCGTTTTCTGTGCAAGAACAGCTTCTGCGTAGATGGTTGCCATTCCGAAAAAGGCAATCACCCACATCCAAAAGATCGCACCGGGGCCGCCGATCAGAATCGCACCGCACGCACCCACGATGTTACCCGTTCCCACCTGTGCCGCAATGGCTGTGGTCAGCGCGGCAAAGGAGCTGATACCGCCCTTTTTGTCCTTGGACGAGCGTCCGAAGACTACACGCATTCCTTCGCCGAAGCAGCGCAGCTGCACAAATCGCGTGCGGATCGTAAAAAATATACCCACGCCGATCAAAAGAAAAAGCAAAATATAGTCGGAGAGGTACAGGTTAATGTTTTGCACGAGTTTCAAAAGAGCATCCATGATTTTATTTCCTTTCGGTGTAAACGTCACTTCCGCTAAAATACCGTTTGAGAAATAAAAAAAGCCGCCTTTCAGGCAGCTCCCACAGTTGAGAAGGTAACACCTCTACGAGTCTTCACCTTCCACTCTGTCCTTTTGCCTGAGAGATTCAGCTTTCGCCTTTCACCTTCGGCACTCTTGTTAGGAGCTTCTCCAGAGTATCCTCCGCTTCCGGTTTCTTGCGATCCCGAGAGCTTCAACGGAAATGTATGCTTCAGTTTAGCACATCAAAACAAAATTGTCAAGTTCTTTTTCACAAAAACAGAAAACTCTTTTTCAAGAACACAGAATTGATTAAAAAATCAATATAGTTTGTAGGGAAAGCCAAAAAATCAAATCAAATTCGTTCAAAATGACTCTTAACATCTTTCTTTGATTGTGGTATAATAGATTAACATCAAGACATTACCGCTTTACCCTGTCAGGAGGAAACATGAACAACACACTCGCTATTGTAAAACCCACCGTCAATATGGCAGAGGTGGCACTCGGTATTGATTCCGCGCCCTATTTCGGCTGGACAGTAATCAGCGATCGTGATAACAACGCGCAAAGTGCGTACAGGCTCAAGGTCTTTTCGTCAAAAGAAAAAGCCGAGTCGGGACAGGCTGATGTGTGGGATAGCGGCAAGGTGAAAAGCGCCGCCATGACCTCGGTGAGCTACGGCGGCGAAAAGCTCGCTTCCACTTCCACCTATTATTGGACAGTCACCGTATGGGACAAATACGAAAACTCCGCCCAAAGCCAAATCAACGAACTCCGCACAGGCATCTTTGCAGGCGACTCTTGGCAAGGTGAATGGATCTCTGCGCCCGCCAAAGGCGACCGCGCGGCAACGCTTCTAAGAAAAGAATTCACCGCCAAGCAGGATATCACCGAAGCCACCGTGTACATGAGCGGCATCGGTTACTCCATCCTTTCGATCAACGGCAAAACAGCCGACGACTCTTTCCTTGACCCTTGTAACACGCAGTACAACAAAACTGTTCTCTACCGCACCTTTGACGTCACGTCCCTTTTGATCAAAGGCAATAACGCCATTGCGGTCGAGCTTGGCAACGGCTTTTTCAAAGAAGAGGGCGGCGTTTGGAATTGGGGCTCTGCCGAATGGAAAAACGACCCCATGCTTCTCTTTTACATGATCATAAAATACGCCGACGGCACGAGTGAAACGCTCCTTTCCGACACCACATGGAAAGCCACAACCGAAGGCCCCACCACCTTTAACAGCATCTACTACGGCGAATGCTACGATGCAAGACTTGAAAAAACAGGCTGGGACAAGGTAGGCTATGATGACTCCGCGTGGAAGATGGCTGTCAAAGCCAACGCCCCCAAAGGAAAACTCGAATGCCAAACACAAGAGCCTGTCCGCCGCACGGAAAGCTTCAAGGCAACTGAAATTAAGAAGCTCTGCGATGGCTCGTATGTGGTTTACTGCCCCGAAATGGTGGCAGGCTGGATCAAATTAAACATCAAAAATGCCACAGCAGGCGAAACTGTCACAATTCGATATGCCGAAAAGTTAAGCAAAGACGGCTCGGTCGTAAAGATGGGCAAAGACGGCGTAAACGGTCATTGGTGGCCGGAAACCTATATCATGACCGACACATACACCACCAAGGGTGATTCCCTTGAGGTATTTGAGCCGAAATTCAGCTACAAGGGCTTTCGGTATATTCAAATCTTCAATTATCCCGGCGAGCTGACCGCCGACGATCTTGTGATCTTGCGCATTCGCAACGATGTCAAAACCACAGGTGAGTTTGAGTCCTCTAATGAACGCATCAACAACCTGCACCGGATGATGCTCACCACAGTCCTCAATAACCTGCAAGGCAAGCCCACCGACACCCCCGTGTGGGAAAAGAACGGCTGGCTTGGCGACTTCAACGTCGGCATGACCTCCATGACTTATAACTACGATATGCGCTTAATGACCGAAAACTTCGTGGAGATCATGGAGTCTTGCTTTGAGCAGTACGGTCTTGTGCCGCCCATGGTTCCCACCGCAGGCTGGAATATCGGCGACAACTTCGTGTGGAGCTCGGTGTATATCCTTGCCGTAGCCGAATTGTACGATGTTTACGGCTCACTTGATTACGTCAAAGAGCAGTATGACACCATGAAAGAGTTCGCTGTCACAACCTCGCGCAAGCTGATGACCAACGGATGGGTGTGTCCCGACGGACAGCTTGGCGACTGGGTCTCGCCGATGGGTAACAACCCAAGTGCCGCTTACGTCGAATCCCCCTCCGAAGGCTCAGGCATCGTGGGTACAGCCATGCTGTATCTCATGTACCAAAAACTTGCCGATATGGCAGACGTACTCGGCAAGTCCGAGGATGCGGAAACCTTCCGCGATTACATGGAAAAGATCTTCGAAGGCTTCAATAAAAAGTTCTACGTTGAAGACAAAGGCTACTACCAAACCACCGTTTGGCGGCAGTACGGCACGCGCACAAGATTTCGCCAAAGCTCGCAGATTTTACCGCTTGCCGTCGGCCTTGTTCCCGATGAAAACAAAGACAAAGTTGTATCAAGCCTGATTGCCGACATCAAGGCAAAAGGCAATCATCTTGATACTGGATGTGTCGGCTCAAAGTTCATTCTTCCCGTTCTGTCCGATCTCGGTTATGCCGACCTTGCTTACAAGATCGTAACACAAACCACCTATCCTTCGTGGGGCTTTATGATCGAAAACGGTGCAACCTCCCTGTGGGAAATGTGGGAGCTGACCACACGCTCGGTTGACCACTATTTCCTCGGCACCTATGAAGAGTGGTTCTACTCGCACCTCGCAGGCATCAAAAATCCGAAGAACGGCTATGAAAGCTTTACGGTTCAGCCGCACATCCTCGGTGATCTTACCCACGTTACCTGCAAGCTGAACACCGTGAGAGGTTCTCTTGAAAGCTCTTGGACAAAAGCAGAAGACGGCACCGTCACCATGAAGGTAACCGTTCCTTTCGGCTCCACTGCTACCGTAATCTTCCCGCTTGAAAGCGCAACGATAAGCGGCGAAGCTGTCATAACCGACAGCATCACCCTCCCCTCGGGAACGTATGAGATCGTTTGCAAGTAAAACCAAAAGGCTACATGACACCTAAGAGTGAAAACAAAGTCATCTTGAGAAAGGGTGACTTTGTTTTTTGTATAACGAAAAACACCTCATCCGTCACGCTTCGCGTGCCACCTTCCCCCACTGGGGAAGGCATTTGACAGGACTACATTTTCACTTAATCAAGTATAGTTTTGCACGCATATTTTGCTTAAATATAGTAAAAAACTCATTTGATTGTTCAGAAAGCGGTGTATGTAAAAGCCTTCCCCAGTGGGGGAAGGTGGATTTGCCGCAGGCAAAGACGGATGAGGTGTCAAAATTTTTTACAGCACGAAAAGTAATCTCACAAAATACAAAATCCCTTTTGTCTTCAGTCTGAGGCTGCATGACACCATGCAGCCTTTTTCTGTATTAGAGTCGTTCCCTGCCGATGATCTCACCGCAAGCGATCTTTTCGCCCGCGTTGCCGGCAGGCTGACTTGTAAAATCATCAAAAGAGTGATGTACGATCACCGTTCTACCGATCACCTCTCTCACTCGAAATCTGTCGATAAGAAACACCGAAAACGCAACCCCGCTTGCCCCAAACAACGGTACAAGATCACCTGCATGGTACGGGTGCGGACAGCTTTGCGGATTATAATGCCCGCCGACATCGGCAAAAGGATCGCTTTCATTTCCCGTACACGAGCCGCCCTCGTGAATGTGAAACGCAAATATCGAATTTTGGCAAGGTCCGCCCGCAACGGGAAGCCCTGTGAATTCTGCGGCAACCAAAACTCCAAATGCCGTTTCGTAAAAACGCACAAGCCCCGAAACGTCGGGATATTTTGCACTTCCCTTTACCACAGCCCACCCCTGCGGATGGTATTGCAGCAATGTACAAAGCGGTGGAAACAACGAATTTCCAATCAAAAAAACACGCCCTTTCTGTCTTTCATCCCTTCCATTTTATTCTACGCTTTTCATATTGCCAATAAAAAACTGTCACATCCCCTCACGGTTCTGTGACAG
>JAFQNZ010000242.1 GCA_017395715.1 Clostridia bacterium
GCATGAGCGAAAAGCCGATCAGCAGAAAATAGGTGGCACCGCGTTCGTTGCCGTGGGAGTGCGTTTCGGGGATCATTTCGTCGCTGATCACGTAAAGCATCGTGCCGCCCGCAAAGGCAAGCGCAAAGGGCAAAATCACCTCGGCAACCGAGACGGCAAAATAACCGATCAATGTACCAACCACTTCAAAAAGACCCGTGATCGCGGCAAGCGCAAATGTGCGCCTCGGTTTGATCCCCGAAGCGAGCATCGGACCGATAATGACCATGCCCTCGGGAATGTTCTGAAGCGCAATACCGCCCGCGATCATAAACGCCTGTGTGTTGTCGCCCGAGCCAAAGCCCACGCCTGCGGCAATGCCTTCGGGAAAATTGTGTATCGCAATTGCCGTCACAAACAAGAGAATACGGCTGATGTCGGCGTTGTTGTGCGCCTCAATGTCGGTGCCTGCCATTTTGTGCAGATGCGGCACGATCTTGTCAATCACGCTGAGAAAAACAGCACCCGCAAAAATACCGATAACGGTAATCAGAATCGCAAACTTTCCGCCGTATTCAAGCGAAGGCAAGATCAAACCGAGTACGGCAGCAGCAAGCATGACCCCTGCCGCAAATGAAAGTACAATATCCGAAAAACGGTGGGATAGCTTCCTGAAGGCAAAGCCGAGCGCTGCACCCACAACGGTCGCACCGCCAACACCGAGAGCTGTCAGTAAAACCTCTTTCATAGCCGTTTCCTTTCTTCAAAAAATCTCACAGAAATCCCACATCCGTGGTGTTTCTGTGAGATTTCATTCGTTATTCGTCCTTTTTGATCATATCCTTGCCAACACCGCAAAGGGGGCATTCGAAATCATCGGGAAGATCTTCAAACTTGGTGCCGGGCGCAATGCCGTTATCGGGATCGCCGACTGCTTCGTCGTATTCCCAGCCGCAAACTTCACATACGTATTTCATATTCATAGTCTCCTTTATTTTTTAAATATCAGTCTTCCAAAGACCGTGCAGGTTGCAGTAAGCATATACCGCAACAGGGGTTTCGTCAGCAAGTGCAAAAGTCACCTCGGGGGCGGAGCCGGCTGTCAGATTCTTGCGCTGACCGCCGCGGTCTGTCTGCAGATAGACCCAATTGATCAGATGCTCTTCGGTCATGGGGTGAGCCACCGAGCCGATGGCAACCTTCACAAGACCGTCTTCCACAGTCACAACCGGAACGTGCTTTTCGTGGCTTGCGTCAACAACGCCGGCTTCAAGGCGAGTCATCTTCTTGCCGCAGCACATCATGGGAACGCGTGCATCGTGGATCACGCCCACCATATTGCCGCAATGCTCACAGTAAAAAAACTTCATTTCGTTCATAATAAACCTCCAAATATTATTTTGTTAATCGGTAATCTCTTCAAAATCAGATGCGCCGTGCTTGCACAAGGGGCAGATGAAATCTTCGGGAAGCTCTTCCCCTTCGTACACATAGCCGCAGATGGTGCAAACGTAGCCTTTTTTGCCTTTGGTATCGGGCTTGGGTTTTACATTCTGGTGATAGTAGGTGTAAGTCATCGAAGGCTTATCCGAGATCACTCTCGCCTCGGTCACCGAGCAGATGAACATACCGTGGGTATCAAGATCGATATACTGCTCTACCTTCAAAGACATAAAGGAGTTGATATAGCGAGGCAGGAAAACAAGACCATTATCCGAACGAAGCGGCTCGCAATCGGCAAATTTATCCACGTTTCTGCCGCTGACAAAGCCGAAGACCTCAAACACCTTAAAGGGGGCTTCTTCGGTCAGACAGTTGATGTTCATCTTGCCTGTCTGCTTGATGACGTGGTGCGAATAGTTTTCCTTGTTGATCGTCACCGCGATGCGGTTGGGGGTGTTGGTCACCTGTGTCACGGTATTCACGATCAAGCCGTTGTCCTTCTTGCCGTCGTTGGATGTTACCACGTACAAGCCGTAGCCGATGTTAAAGAGCGCCGAAAGATCGTTTTTGTTCGCAGTGGCATCCTGTTGTGCCAGATAGTCACGGCAAAGCTCGTCAGCAAGGCGGTTCAGCTGTTCTGTACTTTCTTCATTGAGAGCCGAAAGGATTTTCACGGTGGTGTCGGTATAAGTCAAATTCTTGCTCTTTTCAAGCATACCCTTCATCACCTTTGCCGCAAGAGGTGCCCAGCTTCCGTTTTCAATGAATGCCACCGTGCGGTTGGAGAAATTGCGCTCGGTCAAGTGTGTGATAAACTCGCGCATAAAGGGAAAAATCTCGGCATTGTAAGTGGTGGTGGCAAGCACAAGCTTGCTGTAACGGAACGCATCCTCCACCGCTTCTGCCATATCGCATCTGGCAAGGTCATTGACAACAACCTTGGGGCAGCCGTTTGCTTTTAACTTATCGGCAAGGAGCATCACAGCCTTTTTGGTGTTGCCGTACACCGAGGTGTAGGCGATCACAATGCCCTCTTCTTCGGGCTGATAGCTTGACCAGGTGTTGTAAAGACCCAGATAGTAGCCGAGGTTTTCGGAAAGCACCGGACCGTGCAAGGGACAAATGATGCTGATGTCAAGTCCCGCAGCCTTTTTGAGAAGTGCCTGCACCTGTGCGCCATATTTGCCAACGATGCCGATATAATAGCGTCTGGCTTCGCAAGCCCAATCTTCCTGAATATCCAAAGCACCGAATTTTCCAAAACCGTCAGCAGAGA
>JAFQNZ010000243.1 GCA_017395715.1 Clostridia bacterium
AAAAAAATTACAAGATTCTTCTTGTTTTTTGGTTAATATGATTGCATTTTTGGCGAATTGACGAAAAAAGCCGACACAGTTTGTCTGTGTCGGCTTTTCATTGTGTGAATTATTCGGATTTTTCGGAATCGTTCAGGAATGCAAAGTCGCCTTTGGCTGCCTTTTTGTTTTCCTTGGCTTCTTTGGCTGCTGCTTTCTTTGCAAGATAAGCGGCAGGGAAGGTAACTTCGGGAGCGCCTTCTGCGTAGTGTTCGCAGAGCAAGTCGCCGCCGAGAGGAATCTTCTTGATGAGCTTGATCACGATCATGGCAATCATAGCGATCGTTGCTACGATGTAAAGAGCAACAAGTGCCAGGTAGAGGTAAACGTAGAACTTGGGATTTTCAACCTGAATCATAGCAGGGAACACGGCACCGAAGATGTTGACAAAGAGGGTAGGAACGATCATCGCCACGATGCTGTTGGTGAGTGCGTATGTAGCCACCATGAAGAGAGGTGCGATACCGAAGAGAACGAGAGCTACGAGATGAGGAATTTCGTAGGTGATGATATCAAATGCGGTGAAGGTTTGGATGTCGTCTTTGTATTCGATGGAGTATTCGCCTGTGGATGCGAGCAGATAGAACAGAGCAAATACGGCATAAGCCGCAACAAGGGGAACAAGTACGCGAATGATCTTGTTTGCGCCTGCTTTACGAAGAGCAAAGCAACCGAATGCAACAACGAATGCCATGAAGACTGCTACAATGATCTGATACATGGTGGAAGACAAATTACCCATCATGCCGTAGAGTGTGCCGAGTACCAAGAAGGGAAGCATAACAACAACGGCTGTCATCCAACCTGCCTGCGAGGGGAATGCAAGACCGAGGCTGTACTGACCGCTCGATTTGGCAACGACAACGGAAAATGCGACAATGGCAATGAGAAGAACGATGATACGCCAAAGGGTAGATACAGACGCAATGGATTGGGCTGTGCCGGTGGTATTTCTTTCGTTGTCGGGAGCTGCCTCGGGATTCCAGATGAGAAGGTTGAGAAGGTAGAATTCAACGATCTCGTCGATTTCCTTCATGTCTTCGGGATCATCGGGGTTCAGAGCATCAACCACTGCGGTTTCTTTGGATTCTACTTTTTCGCGAGCTGCGTGCAGCTTGGCAAGATAATCATCGGTGGAAGTGCCCGCGGGTGTGATGGAGGCAATGCCGCTTTCATCTTCGAAGAAGAAGAATTGGTGAAGAACTTCATACGTTGCATCCGATACACCGAATCTGTTTGCGGCAAGCTCGGAGAGGCCTTTGAAGTTTCTGATCATTCTCGTCCAAACAGTGCCCTTATAGGTGTACTCCTGCACTCTTTCGTCTTCTTCATTGAGTGTGATGAGCATTAAGAATGCGGATTCCTTGTTGAGCTGTTTCTGGTATTCATTGCGGATTTCATCTCTCTTGGCCTGTTCGTACTCGTCGAGATTCATTCCGATGGGTCTGATATAACCCATAGCCTTGGGGTTTTCGGTTTCGGTGCTCTCGGTACGTAACATATCGAGGTGGAAAGCTCCGAACAAAAGACCGGCAATCAATAAGATTGAAAGGATGTAAATGTATACATGCTTGAATTTTGAAAAGTGACCGGTTGTCTTGGCGGAAGTTTCGGTCATGGGAACATTTTGATCCATAGATATACTCCTACACTTTCTTTATAGCTTAATTCTAATGTTACCACAAGAAAAGAAGTTTGTCAAGTGCTGACAAAAACCTTTTTCGTAAATTTACACATTTTGTGCGAAAAAGATAAGCAGAGGAACTCGATCTCGTCTTTTTGGGAAAAAGAAAAGCCGATCTTGCGATCGGCTTTTCGGATGAGAGCCATTATTCGTACAGTTTTGCGTACTTGGTGAGTCTGTCGTACTTTTCCTGTGCGTTGACAACAGCCTGCTCGAAGAGCTCGTTTGCTCTTTCGGGGACCTGTTGAACAAGTCTTGCGTAACGGGTTTCGCTCTTAATGAATTCCTTATAGTCGGCAGAAGGAGCCTTGCTGTCGAGTGTGAAAGGATTCTTGCCTTCGAGCTTAGCGGCGGGATTGAAGCGGAAGAGGTGCCAGTAACCTGCGTCAACTGCGCGCTTCATTTCCTGCTGGCAGTTGGTCATACCGCCCTTAAGTCCGTGCATTTCGCAAGGAGCGTAACCGATGATGATGGAGGGACCGTTGTAAGCTTCTGCTTCAACGAGAGCCTTGATGGTCTGATTCATATC
>JAFQNZ010000244.1 GCA_017395715.1 Clostridia bacterium
AGCGTGGGAACGAACGATCTCACCCAATATGCGTTGGCACTTGACAGAGAGAATGACAGCCTTGAATCCTTTTTCAATCCGCATCACGAAGCGGTCCTTCGCTTGATTGCCATGGCGGCGGAGAGTGCGCACGCACACGGCATTTGGATCGGTATATGCGGTGAGCTTGCCGCCGATCATGCCTTGACGGCGCGCTTTTTAGAGATGCGGATCGACGAGCTGTCAGTTGCCCCTTCTATGATCTTACCTCTCAAAGCACACATTCTTTCGCTTTGCGAAGAAAAGCGTCTCACAGGATGTCTTCCAAAATAAAGCGCTGCGGGGCAAAGCCGTTTTTTTCGTAAAAGCGCATCGCGCCTTCGTTGAACGCCCACACGTTGAGGGTTAAATTATAGCATCCGTTTTCCTTGCCGTATTCACGGCAGGCGTTGATGAGCGCTGTCCCCACGCCGAGACGGCGGGCGGAAGCATCCACATTCAAATCGTCAAGATACAGCGTTTTGTAATGCGCGGGCGAGGTAAAATCCTTGATGATGCAAAAGGCGTAGCCGATCACGCGGTCATGTTCATCTGTTGCCACAAAAATCGGTGCGTCTTGTTTATCAAACAGTTTGAGGACGTCTTCGGCTGAGTATTTGGATTTGCCGCCGCCAAACAGGTCGGATCTGCCTTTGGCGTGCTGTTCGTAAATTTTTTCAAGCAAAGCGGCAATGGTTGTTTCGTCACCCGCTTGGGCAAAACGAATCGTACAGGACATGGGAAATCTCCTTAGCAAAAATAATCGATAGTTTATTGTAACAGCCGAAAGAGTCCTTGTCAAGAGATGTAAATTGCGTGAAAAAGGATTTTTCACGCGGGTTTTGTGGCTTTCGTTGTCTTACGACAACGATTTTGCTATGCAAAACCTGCCACAATTCCCCAAGATTGCGTGAAAAAGGATTTTTCACGCAGAAAGGTAGGCTTTCGCAAACGAAAGCCATAGCGATTGATATGAACGGAAAATTTTCACAAAGCGCCAAAAACGCTCTGCAAAGTGCGCTCACGGCGGCACAAGAGCTTGGGCACACCTATATCGGAAGCGAGCATTTGCTGCTCGGACTTCTTGCTGAGCCGGATTCTGCCGCCTTTCGCCTTTTGACCTCGCGCGGGGTACACAAAGAGGCGGTGCTTTCTCGCGTGACCCAGCTTGCAGGCAAGGGAGAGAAGAGCTTTGTTTCGGCAAAGGATCTGACCCCGCGCGCCAAAACGGTGATTGAAAGCGCGTTTGCGTTTTGCAAAGAAGAAGGGCGGGGGATCATCGGCACCGAGCATTTGCTGCTCGCCCTTGTGAGTGACGAAGAATCGCTTGCCGCCAAATTGATAGCAGGCGAGGGTGCGTCTCTCAGTGAACTGCAATCGGAAGGGCGCGCGCTTGTCAGCGGTAATTTTTCCCCCATCGCCTTTGACAAAAAGAAGCCTGACAAGAGAAGCGAACGTGACTTGGGCGCTTTGAAGACCTACGGCAGGAACCTCACCACCCTTGCCGAGGAAGGACGCTTTGACCCTTTGATCGGGCGGGAAGAGGAGCTGTGGCGCTTGATGCAGATCTTATCGCGCAGAAACAAAAACAACCCTTGTCTTGTGGGTGAGCCGGGTGTTGGCAAAACCGCGGTGGTGGAAGGGCTTGCCGAGCGGATCGCCAAAGGTCGCGTGCCCGAAGCGCTTGTGGGCAAACGCATCATCACGCTTGACATCCCCGCCATGCTTGCGGGGGCAAAGTACCGCGGCGATTTTGAAGAGCGTATGAAAAATCTCATTGAAGAAGCGCGAAAAACGCCGGATGTGATCTTGTTTATTGACGAGATCCACACCATCATGGGCGCCGGTGCGGCGGAGGGTGCGATCGATGCCGCAAACATCTTGAAGCCTGCTTTGGCAAGAGGTGAGATCAAATTGATCGGCGCAACGACCTTTGCCGAATACCGCCGTTATATTGAAAAGGATGCCGCGCTTTCGCGCCGTTTTCAAGCGGTGGAGGTGGGCGAGCCGACGCCTGACGAGGCACTTGCCATCTTGCGGGGCGTTGCACCCAAATACGAAGCGCATCACAAATTGAAGATTACAGACGAAGCCTTGCAAGAAGCGGTGACACTTTCGCACCGCTACCTTTCGGAGCAGTTTTTGCCCGACAAGGCGATTGACCTTGTGGACGAAGCCGCAGCGCATCTTCGCATTTCGGTCTTCACCCTGCCGCCCTCTTTGTTTGAGAGCGAAGAAAAGATCAGGCGGCTTGCCGAGGAAAAAGAAGATGCCATCAAACGGCAAAAGTTTGAGCTTGCCGCCGCCTTGCGCGACGAAGAAAACGCGCTGTTTGAAGCGCATGAGGAAAAAAAGCAGAAATGGCTGGTGCAGTCGGAAGAAAAAGAACTTGTTCTCACCGCCGATGCCATCCGCGAGATGGTGTCGCGCAAAACAGGCATTCCCTTAAAACGGCTGTGCGATAAGGAAAGCGAGCGCTTAAAAGGTCTTGAAGAAGCGTTACACAATCGCGTGGTGGGGCAGGATGAGGCGGTTTCTGCCATCACTCGCGCCATCCGCCGTGCAAGATGTGGCCTCAAGGACCCGCGCCGTCCCGTGGGCAGCTTTGTTTTTTTAGGGCCGACGGGGGTGGGCAAGACTGAGCTTTCGAAAGCCCTTGCCGAGCTTCTTTACGGCTCGGAGGACGCGATGATCCGCATGGATATGTCGGAATACATGGAAAAGCAGAGTGTTTCGCGCCTGATCGGCTCACCGCCCGGCTATGTGGGCTATGACGATGCGGGGCAGCTGACCGAAAAGGTGCGCCGCAAGCCTTACTCGGTGGTGCTGTTTGACGAGATCGAAAAGGCGCACCCCGATGTCTTAAATCTGTTGCTTCAGATTTTGGAGGATGGCAGACTCACCGATTCGCACGGGCATACCGTCAATTTTGCCAGCACCGTGGTGATTATGACATCCAATGCAGGTGCTGAGCTTGCCTCGCGCGCGCGAAAACTCGGCTTTGCCACGGTGGGCGAGGATGTGAAGGCGGGGGACGCGCAAAAGAAGCTTTCGGAATTTTTCCGCCCTGAGTTCTTAAACCGCATTGACGAGATCATCCTCTTCAAAAAGCTTTCTTTGGATGATGTGAAGAGAATTGCCAAAATAATGTTGTCTTCTCTTGTGGGGCGGCTGGTGGCACTCGGCATTTTTGCCGAGTTTGATGAAAGTGTTGTTGACCTTGTGGCATCCGCTGCTGATACCGAGCAGTTTGGCGCAAGACCCTTGCGGCGCATTTTGGAGCATCGCGTGGAAGATGCCATTTCGGAATTTTTGCTGGACGGCATCTTCAAAGAGGGAAGTGTTGTGCGGTTTTTCGTAGAGGATGGCGTTTTGCGGTATGAAGTGAAGAATGGGTGAGAGATTATTTTCGGGAGGATATCATCCTCCCGTTTTTGCGGTTATAGGAAAAATACCTTGATTGGCGGGAAAATCATGTATGGTCGAGGGCGCCGACCCCTACCGATATGCCCCCATTTATCGAATTAAATGTTGGTATTGTCTTCACAAAATTTCCAAAAACTCTTTTCTTATCCTCAAAACTGTGGTAAAATATAAGTTACGTGATTTTTGATTTTTCGAAAAAAAGGATGGAATGTTTGTGAAACGACTCTTACCGTACTTAAAAGGGTACACAAAAGAATCGATACTCGGGCCGCTGTTCAAGCTGCTTGAAGCAACGCTTGAACTTTTGGTGCCGCTTGTGGTGGCGGCGATCATCGATAACGGCATTACGGGAGGACTTGGCAACTCCTACGTGATCAAGGCGGCTTTGATCTTGGTGGCGCTTGGCGCTGTGGGCCTCGTCTTTTCGGTGACGGCACAGTATTTTGCCGCCAAAGCCTCGGTGGGCTTTGCCACAAGACTCCGCCACGCGCTTTTTTCTCATGTGGGTACGCTGTCTTACACCGATATTGACACGCTCGGCACGTCCACGCTTGTCACGCGCATGACGGCAGACGTGAATCAAGTGCAATCGGGCATGAATCTTGCCCTGCGCCTGCTGCTTCGCTCGCCGTTTGTGGTGTTTGGCGCCATGGTGATGGCGTTTTTGGTGGATGCTGAGTCG
>JAFQNZ010000245.1 GCA_017395715.1 Clostridia bacterium
AACATGGTCATACCGCCGCCAAAATCGAGGAGGAAATAGTTAAAGCCTGCAATAACATACTTGCCGTTAGGATCAAGCGCTTTATATTCGCCGCTTGTCTTATCAAGAACCTTGACGTTATACACACGGTACGCACCGTCAACCTTTTCAAAAAATCCATTCTCATCCACCTTGACAGATGTAGGAATTGATTTATTGACCGAGAAAGTTACGCCCGACATATGTGGGAACGAGCCGTCTTCTTCAGGATAGTTCATCACAGCCATTTCAAGAAAATCAATGAGTATCTGTCCCGAAATTTCTGCAGTTACGATCTGATTATTAAACGGAAATACAGAGAAAATATCATTAAAGGTAACTTCTCCCGCTTCCATCGGTGCACGGAGTCCTCCGCCATTGACAAAGGACATATCTGCACCGGTCATCACGCGCAGAGCATCAGAACAAAAATTGCCCAGATTTGTTTCTGCGTTTCTTACCAAGCGGTTACCGTCTTTGTCGTGTGTGATAAACTCGACCTTGCTTTCACCGATCTTGCGGTTACCAAGCTGCGCGTAGTTTTCATTGATTTCCGTCATGTATGCATCGACAACCGGATCCGTTTTGGTATAGCTTTCCACCTCTACAAGTTCGGTATCGAAGGCACCGTTCTTGATCGTGAGCTTTCCGATGTATTCAAACTTTGTTCCGGTAGAGGTTAGTAAAACATCGTCACCACTCTTGTCTTTGATCACCTTTTCTTCAATGACTGAGTGAGAGTGAGCATCCAATACCACGTCAAAGCCATCGGTGTTTTCAATCACATCGGTAATGTCAGCCAAGTTGCCCGATTCATCGTAGCCGATGTGGGAAAGCGCAATCACGTAATCAGCGCCTGCGTTTTCGGCTGCATTGATATTTGTCTGCACAATATCGTAAAGCTTTGACTCATTGAAGGTGTAAATCATCTCACCTTTATCATTTTTGAACTGTGCAGGAGAAGACGAACTGATGGTTTCAGGCGTGGTAATGGCGATATAGGCAATGTCCACGCTTCCGTAGGACACAATCGTATATGGCTCAAAATAAGACTTATCCTCGCCAATCTTCTGAAAGTTACAGGAAATAAACTTTGTGTTCGACATAGCATTAAGCTCGTTAAGACGAGGAAGCTGATAGTCAAACTCATGGTTGCCGAGAGCAATCGCATCATAGCCAACCTTGTTCATCAGATTTACTATGTACTCGCCCTTGGATACAGCACCCAACGTTCCGCCTTGGACAAAATCGCCCACAGAAACAACACCTACATTTGTGTGGGTTTCCAATAGCTCATTTTTCATTGCAGCAAGCTTTGAATAACCCTCTACTGCGCAATGCACGTCGTTTTCATAAAGAATCACGATAGTGTCAGTATCCTTTGCATAAACCACACCTGTGAAAACAGAGAGAGCCATACATAATACAAGACTAAAGGTTATGATTCTTTTACATAGTTTTTTCATTGTATTCCTCCATTCGGCACAAAGTAAGAAGTCAAATATTTTTTATTTTCTATTTCTTTCATTTTAACACAAGACGTCGCAAAAGACAATCAGATATTCAAAAGAATATATATTTTTAACAAACAACTTCAGCGGTGCGTCTTCGTGCTGAAGTGCGGCTTGATCTGCGTGCTTTTCATAACGCAAACTTGTAATCGTAAAAGTATATCGGTTTCCTTCCATATCTGTGTAGATAACGGTATCTCCTACAGAGAGCTCACGGTAAAAATCGTATTGCCCCTTTTGTGTTGTTGCGCCGATCTGCATTGTTCGAAGCCCTGCTTCACGAGTTGCTTAGCAACTCGCTTCATGCACCGCAGGTGCGCT
Source organism: Clostridia bacterium (assembly GCA_017395715.1). Classification (GTDB taxonomy): domain Bacteria; phylum Bacillota; class Clostridia; order Oscillospirales; family CAG-272; genus RGIG1993. Next base: position 1,851 of record JAFQNZ010000245.1, read on the forward strand.
TGATTGAAAAAAGCACTTGCCGAAGCAAGTGCTTTTTTCTGTCATTCGTGTCCGAAAAAGAACTGGGCGAAAAACCGAGGATTTTGCCTTAACTTTTCTTTTCGTATCCCCAACATTCACCATCGAGGGATAATTTTTCGCGATGGCCTTTAAGATTATCTCCTTCAGCATCTTCTTCGTAATGAACGCAATCAATACATTTCTTTTTTACAACCTGTTCAAGACGAATATCATAATCCAAACGACAAAGAACTGTTACTTCCGCTTCTGTGAT
>JAFQNZ010000246.1 GCA_017395715.1 Clostridia bacterium
CTCTTCTTTTTCGAGTTCTTCTCGGCGCGCATCTATACCGTCTTTTTTTAGTCCTAATAATTCATCAGCTGAAACGTGAAGCAATTTCGTCAAAGGACCAATCAACGAAAGATCGGGACTTGATAATCCACACTCCCATTTTGAAACTGCTTGATAGGACACGCAAAGATAGTCCGCAAGCTTCTCCTGTGTCAAATCATTCTTTTTTCGTAATTCTTTAATTTTTTCGCCTATTGTCATTAGAATCACCTCTTGAAATTTATTGAATCCGGATTCTGATATTATTATAACACACATCAAATGCCAAAACAATAACTTGTTTTTTGAGTGACAGCACAACCTGCGGTTGAGTCTTTATATAATAAGGGCGACCTGCTTTATCGTAGGTACACCAAGAGGCTCCTTTGGGTGTTGATTGTGCGAATACAGGTAGGGCTGTACACCTGCTCCCGCCGCAGGGCAAACAATCTTGGCGAAACAAAAATTGTTTGTGTAGGGGCGACCCTGCGTGGTCGCCCGGCAAAAAACGATTGTACATGACAAGATTTGTTTGTTTGTATTAGAGTGATCAAATTGGGTTTCGATATAATTGTTTGTGACGGGCGACCACGCAGGGTCGCCCCTACACAGGATTTGTTTTTCACCTAACAAAGGGGAACTTTGCTGGGGTGTTTTGGTATTTGCGGCATGATTAGATACTTTTTTCAACTTCTTGCAAAAAAGATTTGCGAAATCGTAAAAGCTGTGTTATACTGTATAAAGAATGATTTCCCAAAGAAAAGGAAAACTGTATGAAAACATTACTTGTGATTGACGGCAACAGCATATTGAATCGCCAATTTTACGGCATCCGTCCGCTTTCTACCAAAAACGGACTGTTTACCAACGCGGTGTTTGGCTTTACGAAGGTGCTCCTCTCGCAGATGGAAAAGCTCTCGCCCGATTACGTGGCGGTGGCGTTTGACTTAAAGGAAAAGACCTTCCGCCACAAAGAATACGATGCCTACAAGGCGGGCAGACACGCCATGCCTGAGGAGCTTGCCATGCAGTTTCCTTATGCCAAAAAGACGGTGGAAGCGCTTGGCGCTTCGGTTTTGTCGCTTGCAGGCTACGAGGCAGACGATATTCTCGGCACGCTGGCGAGAATGGCGGAACAATGCGAGGAAGAGACACACGCCTATCTTTTGACAGGGGACAAGGACAGCTTACAGCTGATTTCGGACAAAACCACCGTGCTGCTTGCCGGCAATCACGAAGTGACAAGCTATACGCCCGAAGTGTTTTTTGAAAAATACGGCGTGCAGTCTTCGCAGTTTGTGGACGTGAAGGCGCTGATGGGAGATTCCTCCGACAACATCCCAGGCGTGCCCGGCATTGGCGAGAAGACGGCGCTCAAATTGATTGCGGCAAACGGCGATCTTGATACCTTGTTTGCCGACGTTGATGCTTTGGGGCTGACTCCCTCGGTGACGAAAAAATTAAAAGAAGGCAAGGATTCAGCATTCCTTTCGCGCTTTCTTGCCAAGATCGAATGCGAAGCGCCGCTTGGACTTACGCTTTCGGATATTGCCTTAAAAAAGAAAAACAAAGAGGCGCTTGCCGCTTTGTTTTGCGAAATGGAATTTACCGCCTTTGATAAGCTTCTTGCCGATGAAGAGGGCGAAGAGACTGCGAAAGAAAGCTTGATTCCTGCCGCCACGCTTGTTTCGGTTGAGGCGCTCTCGATGGCTGCTCCCTATGTGCTGTACCCCCATGATGACAAAATTTACCTGTGTGACGGGGACGACCCTGCGCGTGGATTCGTGATAGACAATGACTCTGACGAAACGCTTGCGGCGATTTTGACCGCCGCCAAGGGGGCGTGCATCGTGTGGGACAGCAAGGCACTCTACCACCGCCTTGGAGCAAGCTTGGCAATTGATTTTGATCTGCTTCTTGCCGCGTATGTGCTTGACGCGGGCGCACCGTCTTACGACCCTGCAAGACTTTCTCTCGGCTATCTCGGTGAGCCTATGGCGGCAGAGAATCCCGCCTACACGCTTTACCGCCTCAGTATAGCCTTGAAACAAAAGCTTTCGGAAGAGGGTAGCGAAGAACTCTACCGTAGTATCGAAGCGCCGCTTGCCGAAGTGCTTTTCAAGATGGAAAAGCGCGGTTTTATGGTGGACCTTCCCATGCTGGAGGCGTTCTCACTCACTCTTGACATTGCCATTAACACCTATATGGAAGACATTTACGCTCACGCGGGCAAAAAGTTTAACATCAACTCGCCCAAACAGCTTGGCGTGGTGTTTTTTGAAGACTTGGGGCTTCCCGTCTTAAAAAAGACCAAAAGCGGCTATTCGACAGACGCCGAGGTGCTGGAAAAGCTTCGCCCCTACCACCCGATCATTGACCTTGTGACCGATTACCGCCAGGCGGTGAAGTTCAAAGCGACTTACGCCGACGCGCTTGCCAAGGTTGCCGACGAAAAGGGCAGGGTGCATACCTCCTTCAATCAGACTGTGACGGCGACAGGCAGACTTTCTTCCACCGAGCCGAATTTACAAAACATTCCCGTGCGCACCCCGCTTGGCAAAGAGCTGCGCCGCGCCTTTCGCGCCAAAGATGGCTATCTTCTCGTGGATGCCGACTACTCGCAGATCGAGCTTCGCATTCTTGCCGCGCTCTCGGGGGATGAGAGAATGATCGAAGCCTTCAAGAGTGGGGTGGACATTCACGCGGTGACGGCATCGCAGGTGTTTGACATTCCGCTGGAAGACGTCACGCCCGAGCTTCGTAGCCGCGCGAAAGCGGTCAATTTCGGTATTGTGTACGGTATTGGCGCCTTTTCGCTCGCGGGGGACATCGGCGTTTCGATGAAAGAAGCCTCGCAGTATATCAAGAATTATAAAGACACTTACCAAAAGGTGGATGAATACCTCAAAAAGCTGATCGAGGACGGCAAGAGTCTTGGCTACGTCAGCACGCATTTTAACAGACGCCGTTATATTCCCGAGCTGACCGCCACCAAAGCAGTAACGCGTGCGTTTGGCGAGAGAGTTGCCATGAACAGCCCGATCCAAGGCACGGCGGCGGATGTGATTAAAGTCGCCATGCTCCGCGTGGAAGAAGCACTCGCAAGAGAGGGGCTTTCGGCAAAGCTCATCCTGCAGGTGCATGACGAGCTGATTGTGGAAGCACCCGAAGCGGAAGCCGAACCTGCTGCCGCAATCGTCAAGCGCGAAATGGAGGGTGCGGTATCGTTTTCTGTGCCTCTCACGGTTGAGGTGTCTGTGGGTAAAACATGGTACGATTGTAAATAAGAGAAAGGAGTTTCGCTTTGGCGAGACTCCTTTTTGATATGGGTTTGATACCCGCCCGTGTCATCCTGAGCGGTGCGAAGCAGAGTCGAACTGCGAAGCAGTGCCGAACGAAGTGAAGTCAGGATCTCGGGCGGAGCTGCACTCTCGATATCGTAGATTCCGCGCTGCGCGCGCCCTCCTTAGGTCGGGTTCGACTACGAAAACATCCCACCGGGATATTTTCTTCGCTCAGGATGACACGGGAAACAAAACAGGAGACACACCTTATGTGAATCTCCTGTTGTTTGTTATTTTACTTTCTTTCCCATTTGGTGCCGCCGGGGATGTCGGTGAGGATGATGCCTTTTTCAAGAAGCTCGGCGCGGATGGCGTCGGCTCTTGCAAAATCCTTTGCCTTTTTGGCGGCAAGGCGCTCGGCAATGGCGGCTTCTACCATTTCGGCTTCGGGGTCGCCTGCGTGGGCGTTCGCTTCTGCAGCTTGCGCTTCTGCTTTTGCCTTGGCGGCGTCTTCTGCTTCCTTACGGCGGGCGTCTGCTTTGTCAAGAAGCGAGAGAGCAAGCACGGAATCCACAAGAGCAATGACAGCTCTCTTGGTGTTGCCGCTGACTTTTTCTTTTAAAATATTGTAAAGCAGGGTAATGCCCATGGCGGTGTTCAGGTCGTTGCCCACGGTGCGAATCATGTCGGCACGGTATTTTTCCACCACAGCTTCGTCCACGTCACCCTCGGGGATGATCGAGGCGATGCGGTTGATCAGCTTGTTATATGCCTTTACGGCGTTGTCAAGACCCTCAAAGGAGAAGGTCAGGGGCTTTCTGTAGTGCGATTCGAGGCAGAAATAACGGTAAGCGAGCGGATCGTAGCCTTTCTTTTCAAGAAGCGAAACGGTTAAGAATTCGCCTTTCGACTTACTCATCTTGCCGGTTTCGTCATTCAGATGATGCACGTGGAACCAATGCTTGCACCATGCGTGGCCGAGGTAGGCTTCGCTCTGCGCAATCTCGTTGGTGTGGTGGGGGAAGATGTTGTCAACGCCGCCGCAGTGAATGTCGAGATAGCCACCCTGGTTCTTCATCGAAATGCAGGAGCATTCGATATGCCAGCCGGGGTAGCCGATGCCCCAAGGGGAATCCCATTTGAGCTCCTGTTCGTCGAACTTACTCTTGGTGAACCACAAAACGAAGTCGCACTTGTTGCGCTTGTTTTCGTCTTCCGAAACGTCGTCACGAACGCCGACCTTCAAGTCATCGGCGGCGTGAGAGGTGAGGGTATAGTATTCTTTGACCTTGGAGGTGTCGAAATAAATGTTGCCGCCTGCATGGTAGGCATAGCCTTTTTCAAGAAGGCTTTCGATCACAGCGATAAACTCATCGATGCAGGAGGTGGCGGGAACAACCACCTCGGGGGTCTTGATGTTCAGTTTTTGGCAGTCAGCGAAAAAGGCTTCGCGGTAGAAGGCGGCAATTTCCATCACAGTCTTCTTTTCGCGCTTGGCGCCCTTGAGCATTTTGTCTTCTCCCGTGTCGGCATCACTTGTCAAGTGACCGACGTCGGTGATATTCATGACGCGGTGAACGGTGTTGCCTTCAAAGGTGAGGTAGCGCTCCAGCACGTCTTCCATCATATAGGTACGCAGGTTGCCGATGTGCGCAAAGTGGTAAACGGTGGGACCGCAGGTGTACATTTCCACGCGGCCTTCGGTGTGCGTGATGAAGGGATCGACCGTTTTTGTTAGAGTGTTATACAGTTTCATATCGTAATCAGCCTTTCTTTTTGCTTTGTGACTCTTTTTGTTGTTTCTTTTCTTGCAGCGCAGCGAGCAGCTTTTCTTTGGCGGCAAGCTGTTTTTCAAGCTTATCGATGCGCGCGTTCAGCTTGCACAGCTCTTGTGAGACAGGGTCGGGGATATGGATCTGGTCAAGCGCGCTTGTTTTGACATTGCCGATGCGTACCACGCGCGCGGGAATGCCCACAGCGGTGGAGTTTTCGGGCACGGCATCGAGTACCACGGCACCTGCCGCGATCTTGGTACCTGAACCAACGGTGAAAGGACCGAGCACCTTGGCGCCCGCACCCACCATGACGTTGTTACCAAGAGTGGGGTGGCGTTTGCCCGCGTGCTTACCTGTTCCGCCGAGGGTTGCCCCTTGGTAAATGGTGCAGTTGTCGCCCACTTCGGCAGTTTCACCAATGACCACGCCTGTGCCGTGGTCAATGAACACGCCCTTGCCGATCTTGGCGCCCGGGTGGATTTCTATGCCTGTGAAAAACTTCATCGATTGGCTGATGGCGCGGGCAGTGAAATGATAGCCTCTTTTGTGAAGAATGTGCGAGAGACGGTGTACCGTGACGGCGTGAAATCCCGAATAGAGAAGGGCAACTTCAAGATCGGATTTGGCGGCGGGGTCGCGGTCGCGGATCTGCTTGATATCGTAACGGATGGTGTCAATGCCCGAAAAGATGGCATCAAGGAGATCGGGTTTGGTTTCTTGTTTCATGGGGTGCTCCTTTAGGAGAAAAATCGGTTGGGATTTGCCCTCTCACCCGCTGTGCGGGAGCTCTCCCGGCGGGCGAGCCGACAAGGGAAATCCTTCGTGGTATTATAACAAAGCGAGAAATAAAAAACGCCCTTGTGCTTAACACAAAGGCGTGGCAAAACGCGGTTCCACTTTGTTTGGTTCTTTTATGCCGGATAACGGCGGCTTTTCCGTGCAGAGATACTCACTTTCCCCCTGCAGACTCACGGGCGCACAAAGTTTTTTGGCTTCTTGGGGCAGCTTTCAGCCTATGGCAAGCCCCTCTCTGGCAGAATCCGTTCTTGAAAACTTCTCTTCCGATCACAGTCGTTAGTAGCATTATACTACATATTTTTGCTTTTGTAAACTCCTTTTTTGAAAAAATGTTTGATTTTTCAATGGAAAAAACAAGAGCGTAAAACAAAAGCGTGTTCCTTTTCAAAATCCCCGATAAAAACACTTTCTTTTCACACATATTTCATGCTTTTATGTCAAAATTATTATGGTAAAATATGAATGTGAAAAAAAGCCGAAAAAACAAAATAATCTTGACTTGCGTATTTTTCTGTGTATAATGGTAATGTGTTTGTTTTTTTACGGTAAACTATGTACGGTGTGTAAGGGCTTTTGCCTGTTACACTCCTGTTATTTTTGGGAGGTTCTACCTTGTTACAGCTTAAAAATATTGTGAAAGAGTACACGACCGGCAACTATACGGTTGGTGCGCTCAAGGGTGTGGATCTTGCGTTCCGCGACAGCGAGTTCGTTTCGATTCTCGGTCCGTCGGGTTGCGGCAAAACCACAATGCTGAACATCATCGGCGGTCTGGATGAATACACCTCGGGCGATCTTGTGATCAACGGTCGCTCTACCAAATCCTTTAAGGCTTCGGATTGGGATACTTACCGCAACCACTCGGTCGGTTTTGTTTTCCAAAGCTACAATCTTATTCCGCACCAAACGGTGCTTGCTAATGTGGAGCTTGCGCTCACGCTTTCGGGCGTTTCCAAGGCAGAACGCCGCCGCCGCGCCAAAGAGGCGCTTGAGCAGGTGGGTCTTGGCGATCAGCTTCACAAACGCCCCAACCAAATGTCGGGCGGTCAGATGCAGAGAGTTGCCATTGCGCGTGCGCTTGTTAACGATCCCGATATTCTGCTTGCCGACGAGCCGACAGGCGCGCTTGACACCGAAACCAGCGTTGCCATTATGGAGATCTTGCGCAAGATCTCCAAGGATCGTCTCATCATTATGGTAACCCACAACCCCGAGCTTGCCGAGGAGTATTCCACCCGTATCGTTCGCTTGCTTGACGGTAGGATCACAGACGATACCAATCCCGTCAGCGAAGAAGAAATTGTGGCGGCAGAGCCCGTTGCGATGGAAAAAGCCAAAGCGGAACAAGCCAAGGGCAAGAGATCGATGTCTTTCTTCACAGCCCTTTCGCTTTCCTTTAACAACTTAATGACCAAGCGCGGCAGAACATTCCTCACCTCGTTTGCGGGCAGTATCGGTATCA
>JAFQNZ010000247.1 GCA_017395715.1 Clostridia bacterium
GAACGATCAGCTTCTTTTCTCCAAACGCATTCAGTGCCGCAATCGTTCTTGTGGGGCTGGAATCGATCGAGCTGTTATAGTAGTGTGCGCCGTTTACGCTTCTGACATACTCAATGCGATGCTCCACACCGCCAAATTCGCGCGCGATTGTTTGAATCGTTTGGGCAGAAACAATACCCCAAAGCGCGCCGATGGCTGCCATGTAGTTTTCGATGTTGTGTTTGCCGGGGATTTTGATGTCCGAAACGGCAAGAACAGGGGTGCTTCCGTGGTAGATCACGCCGTCTTTTTCATAAACGCACTTTTCGCCGTCAAGGCTCTTGTCACCCGAAAAAAAAGTCGTGTCGTTATTACGGTCTTCGATGGCAATTCGTTCATACAGAAACGTGTCAAGACGGCTTTTCTGACAGCTGTTGATGACGATGCGGTCACCCTTCTTTTGATGCAGGAAAATATTGAATTTTGCCCCAATATATTCATATACGTCCGTGTGGTAATCAAGATGGTTGGGCGAGAGGTTGGTGATGATTGCAATGTCGGGCGATCTTGTCATGGTGTGAAGCTGGAAGGAGGAAAGCTCGATCACGCAAAAATCATCAGGCGTCATGTCAAACAGATCGGGGAGCAAGGGCTTTCCGATGTTGCCGCCGAGGAAGACGCGTTTGCCTTCGGCTTTGAGCATTTCGGAAATCAGCGTGGTGGTTGTGGTCTTGCCGTCGCTGCCCGTGATGCCGATGATTGTGGCAGGACAAAGCTCAAAGAAGAGCTGCATTTCAGAGGTGAGAATGGCTCCGTTTTTGACAGCTTCCGCAAGGGCAGGGTGGTCGTAGCGCATACCGGGGGTACGGAAGAGGATCTCATCGTCAATGCCGTCAAGGTAGTGTTCTCCCGTAACGAGGCGCACGCCTTTTTCCAGAAAGCTCTCGGCAATCTCGCCAAGTTCTGTGATTGTTTTTTTATCGCGCGCGGTGACAATTGCCCCCGCTTGTATGAGAAGTTCAACAAGCGGACGGTTGGAAATGCCGATGCCGATCACGCCGACGCGTTTGTTTGCAAAACGCTCTTTTAAGATATCTATTGAAATCATGGAAAATCATCCTTTCTCATGTATAAACACTGCACTTTTATTATATAATGTTTTCAGATGGATTTCAACCGCGGCGGCAAAAATTAAAAGAAAAAGTTTTCGTTTTTTTGAAAAAAGGACAAGCCGTTGCGCGGAAATCCGCATGAATACAGGGCTTTTTGACACTTGAAAAATTTTTTGAAAAATCTTGTAAAAAGTGGTTGACAAATCAATAAAATGCGTGTATAATGTAGAAGCTGTCGAGAGAACAGCGAACATATTGGGGAATTGTGTAACGGTAGCACAGCAGACTCTGACTCTGTATGTTGGGGTTCGAATCCCTATTCCCCAGCCACCAAAGGGCGATAAAAAAGATATCGCCACAAAAAGCCTTGATTTTTCAAGGCTTTTTTCGTTTTTTGGAGCGAAATATCGAGATACAAAAATGGAGATATAAAATCGCTATTTCCCCACAGTTCAGGGATTTGAACTCTGTCGGGGCAGAATATCAGCCAC
>JAFQNZ010000248.1 GCA_017395715.1 Clostridia bacterium
GAATCTCTTCGTCATCTGCAATATCCTTTTTGTTGGCGGCAATGATTTGCTTGCGGGAAGCAAGTTCGGGGCTGTACTGTGCAAGCTCGTTGTTGATCAATTCGATATCGTCAATCGGATTGCGTCCTTCTCTGCCCGAAACGTCAACGACATGGATCAAGAGACGACAACGGTCAACATGCTTCAAAAATTCATGTCCAAGACCAAGACCCTCGGATGCGCCTTCGATCAGACCGGGAATATCAGCCGCTACAAACGCGCGGTCATCCGAAAGTTCAACAACACCGATAGAAGGCTCAAGGGTGGTAAAGTGATAGTCTGCAATCTTGGGTCTTGCTGCAGAAATACGCGAAAGGAGCGAGGATTTACCCACATTGGGAAGACCCACAAATCCAACATCGGCAATTAGCTTCAGTTCCAGAATGACTTCCTTCTCTTCTCCGAGAATGCCTGATTTTGCAAAACGGGGAATCTGACGGGTCGGCGTTGCAAAATGCTTGTTTCCCCAACCGCCTTTACCGCCTTTACAAATCACAAAATCGCCCGGCTCAGACATATCTTTGATCACAAGTCCGCTTTCGGCGTCTTTGATAATCGTTCCAAGCGGCACAGGAAGGATCAAATCCGCTCCGTTTTTGCCATGAAATTTCATCTTGGCGCCATTTCCGCCGTTTTCCGCTTTGAATTTCCGCTTATATTTGTAAAAAGTGAGAGTATTCATACCCTCGTCAACACGGAAAACAATGCTTCCGCCTTTACCGCCGTCTCCGCCATCGGGGCCGCCGTGAGAAACATATTTTTCGCGATGAAAGGAAATACAGCCGTTACCGCCGTTTCCCGCTTGCAATTCAATTCTTACATTATCAAATAACATGATACGATCCTTTTGATCGACTTAACCGATCATTCTTAAAAATTCTTCTTCATCAATGATGGTGACACCAAGGCTTTGTGCTTTTGTCAGTTTGCTCCCCGCGTCTTCACCAGCCAAAACAAACGACGTTTTTTTGGAAACCGAGGAGGAAGCCTTGCCACCGTATTTCTTAATCAAAGCTTCCGCTTCACTGCGCGACATAGTAGGAAGCGTTCCCGTTAACACAAAGGTAAGTCCCGCAAAGCGCTGATCCAAAATCTCTTCTTTTTCAGCTGTGGTTTTAACACCAAGTGCTTTCAGATCTTCTATAATCTGTTTTGTGGTTTCTCTTGAAAAAAACTCTACAATACTTTGGGCTGTGATCTCCCCGATGTCCTCAATCTTGCAAAGATCTTCCGCAGTCAGCGAAAAATAATCGTCAATATCGGCATAGTGCTTGACAAGGCTTTCCGCTGTAGTAATACCGATCTGTCTGATTCCAAGTGCATACAGAAGCCGTGCCAATCCGCGTTCTTTAGAGTCAGCAATGGCGTTAACAAGATTCTCAGCACTCTTTTCACCCATGCGTTCGAGTGCGGCAACTTGTTCAGGCTTCACGCGATATAGATCGGAAACGTTTTTGATGATGTCATTATCTTTCAAAAGCTTCAGAACAGCAGGACCAAGACCGGCAATATCCATCGCGTCTTTCGATGCAAAATGCTGAAGGTTTCGCATCAGCTGTGCAGGACAAGCCGCATTGGTGCAACGGACTGATGCCTCTTCGTCGCGAAATACCGTTTCACCGCAAGAAGGACAAATTTCGGGCATAGCAAACGACACAAGAATCTTATCTCTTCTGTCTTTTTTGCTTTCCACAATTTCGGGAATAATATCCCCAGCCTTCTGAACAACCACAACATCGCCGATTCGGATATCCTTTTCGGTAATGAAATCAATGTTATGCAGCGTGGCGCGCGAAACAACACTGCCGGCAATACGGACCGGCGAGAGTTCAGCAATCGGTGTTAACACGCCGGTTCTGCCAACTTGTATTGTAATGTTTTCGAGCACAGTTTCTTTTTGTTCGGGAGGAAATTTATAAGCAACCGCCCACTTAGGCGTGCTTGTGGCTTCGCCCATCTCGTTTCTCTTGGCAATCGAATCGGCTTTGATCACAACGCCGTCAATGTCGTATGGAAGTGATTGGCGCTTTTGTCCGATCTCCTCAATCACCGATACAATCTCATCAAACGAGTGACAAACCGTTTGAAAAGGAACCGTTCGAAAACCTTGTGACTTCATAAAATCAAAACTCTCGCTGTGTGTCGCAAAACTTTTGTCACATGCTTGCAGATTGAAAACAAAGATATCAAGCTTTCTTGTCGCCGTGATGCGGGAATCAAGCTGGCGCAGCGATCCTGCGGCAGCATTACGGGGGTTGGCAAACAAAGACTCTTCGTTGGCTTCCCTTTCCGCGTTCAGCGTGTCGAACGCCTCTTTGGGCATATAGATTTCACCGCGAACTTCAAGCATTCCCTGATAGTCAATGGATAGCGGAATGGAACGAATGGTTTTGATATTTGCTGTTACATTCTCTCCAACTGTGCCGTCTCCGCGTGTTGCGCCGTAGATCAAATTGCCGTTTTCATAATGCAGCGCAGCCGAAAGCCCATCAATTTTGCATTCGACCGAATAGTCGATCTGACCGAACTCTTCTTCATTTTTGGCAATAAAACGATGCAGTTCCTCATAAGAAAACACATCAGTCAAACTTTTCAAAGGCACAGTATGCTTTATTTTTTCAAATTTTTCGCTGGGTTTTCCACCAACACGCACCGTAGGAGAATGACTGTCATAGTATTCCGGATTTTCTTCTTCAAGTTTAACAAGCTCATAAAAAAGTTTGTCGTATTCAACATCCGATATTTCGGGGGCATCTTCCAAATAATATTTTCGGCTGTGATAATGAAGAATGCTACGCAGTTCTTCAATTCTTTTTTTAACATCCGTCATAGAATGACACTCCCTTCTCTTTTGATCTGCAAATAGCCATACAACATATAGTATATCACGAAATATGCTTTTTTTCAAGAGAAATTTTTTGTTTTTTTCTAGAAAGCAAAAATCCTCCCATCTCATTGAGTGGGAGGATTTTTGGAATTATAAATTAAGAATTCTTTTCAATGATTGTAATGTTGGAGGGTGCAATGGATGCCTGTTTTAATACAATCTCTTGAATCTGTGCTCTTTGACCGGGTTCAAGGCCGTTGCTTTTTACCACAACATCAATATGTTCATTCGAAATCACAGCAACACATTCCTCAAAACCTTTTGCCTTGATTAAAGTTTCAATATTGGCCTCTCTTTGTTTGTTAGAAGCTAATGTGGTAATTTCACGGAAGGCGGCATCCTTGGCTTCTTCCGTTGCGCTGGCACTTGTCGTTACCGAAATGAGCGTGTTATATGCACTGTCATACGCGGTTTCGCGGTTCAGCTGTGCCATTGCAAAGTAACTCTCATTGCTATCCGGGGTAGATACTTGATTTCCGGGCGCCTCGGTTATGTTTCCTGTGGGATCGTTTGGTACGTAAGGATCTGCGTTATTGGCAAACAAAACCCAGTTCAAAAAGATTGCACCGGCAACAAGAGCCACAGCACCAAGGATAATCAAATTTCTTTTCGGTTTTCTTTTTAATGAATCGGACATTTTCTCAAAGCCTCCTTTATATTTTTCAACAGTTCCGGTATTGCTTTCCGATTTAATGATTTTTACCATAATATTCCTCCTTTTCGTCTTTGTACATATCTATTCACAACCCGAAGCTGTTATTCGTCTTTAAGAAAAAGTCACATATATTTTATCAGAGGTAACACCAAGCGCCGAGCTTACCAGCATAACAACCCGCAAACGCAAATCCGGCGTTTCTTCTCCTCGACATACAACTGCAACCCCTCGTACACGCGGACGTTCTTTATTGGATGGGATCTGATCAAGCGTTACCATCACCGAAGCGTCGTGAATGCCGCTAATCTGTTTTAGAATAGAAGCAATTCGCTCTTCACACCGCTTCTCACATAGTTCAAATTCTTCGGGAATATTGTTAGAATCCGTCTTTTCTTTTGTGCCTGAAAAAACGCCCGATAAAAAGAGCAAAAAGATTCCCGCCAGTAACAAAAGGATCAGATAGCTTCTTTTTTTATTGAATATTTGTTTATTCAAGATATCCCCCATACAAAGTATCAATAAAAAATAATACTTGTTTCCGTGTTGAATGTTTGTTCGAGATACATTTCCATCTCCTCTGAAAAATGTATATCTTTTTGACTGAGTTTCAAAGAAATATGTGTCAGCAGGATTGTTCCGTTTTCTTTCATTTCCATATTAAGCGAAACCAAAACACTGTCCTGTAGATCAAACTTTTCAGCCAAGTGTTTTTGAATCGATTCCTCAGCTTTTTTTCTTGTCAGATTGAGTACTTCGTCATAAGAACTTGTGGGAGGTGAATCTGTCTGTTCATTTTTGATCACACCTTCGGTAAAACCAAACAGCTCTTCACCAAGTGATCGAATCGGTGTGAATAAAAAAATCAAAAGCATCAAAGAGGCAATAAAAGTAACATATTTTTTCATTCCTGCAGGAGCGATTCTTTCACCGATTCCGGCAATCAAAGACGCTGTAAAGGATGCCACAATGTATTCGGAAAATGCCTTCATAACACATCCTCATGCTATCGGAACAGCCGAACTTGTAAACAGTGCTGTAACGAATATATATAGAATTGATTGAACCGAAACAGTTGCCATCAGCATATTGATCAGATGAGATATCTCTCCCAGCAAACTTTCAGCAGATTTTACATCAAGAAGAGCGGCTACTGTTTTAGAAAGCGCAAGCGATATTTTCGCAGAAAATAAAACCGATAATGGATATAGCGTCATAATCACAAGACCTACCACACCGATTGTTCCAACGCTTTTTTGAATCACTGCCACAGCAGCACCCAAAGTTCTGACAGAATCTCCCACCGCATTACCCACAATTGGAATTGATGATGATGCCGCAAAACGGATGCTTCTTGCAGCGAGTGTGTCTTCTGCCTGTGCAAGCATTGTTTGAAATGTAATGGCAACAATTGACACAGTCGCAATAAGTCCGATCAGAAATGTAAATAAACCTCGCACAAAAGCAGAAAGTGAACTTAAATTTATTTTCTTCGATGCAATTGAAGTCAACGCGGAAGCAAACGAAATTCGAATAATCGGCAAAAGAAGAATACTGCATAAACTGCCAAGAAGTGATACCGTTACCGAAAGAGACATCCCGGATTTGGTCGATTGCATAACACCGCCACCCAAAAGATGTACACTTCCCATAACACCCGTAAAGGTTAACATATACGCGCTCACTCTTTTGCAGTATTCCGCCACCTCTTCAAATAACGAATATACAATCGTAAAAGCTTCAAATGCAATCAAAAGTAAGGCAATAAAAGAGGCAAGACTGTTTTCGCGGTTTCCGAAAGCATCTTCTACTCGCTCCGCAAGTGAACCGAGAAGAAGCGCAGCCAAGAAAAACGCCAGATAAGAATATACCGAGTAAAGCGACTGTTTCAGAAAAGAAACAGATAGGGACAGCAGAAAAGATGTATCTGCGTTCTGTGCCATCTCCTCATAATCGTTACCGTCGGGAAGCTTTGATTTTACATCATCGGGCAAAGCATCTGCAACGATTTCCACATAGCTTTCCGGTGTTGGAAGTGTCTCTTCTTTTGCATAGATTGTCACACTAAATGGGAGAAAAAGAAATAGAACAACACCCAAAACAAGAAAAAGTAATCGTTTTTTCATTTATGTTTGTAAGACATCGGTGATTAAGGCTGTGATTTCTTTTAACAGAGGTAATGACAACAACAAAATCTCGCACTTCCCTAACAATTCTACTTTGGCAGCAATTGCATTTTCTCCGCAATCACGGCAAATATCTGATGCGGTAGAGACCACAAGGGATATTCCAACTGATTTCAATAATAGGGTTATGTAGTTTTTGCTACTTGGCTCAACAAGGTTGTTTAAGAAATCAATGATCGGATTACATATAGCAAGCGATATTCCTGTCAACATAACCGAGATACAAAGAGAAAGCGGTATCGCCAGTTCGCTTTTGATAGCCCGTATCATAATGAGGAGTGTTACAAAAACAACAGTCAGAGCAATTGACGAAAGAAAACGGTTCATAATCCAAACAGTTCTTTTATGGTATTTAGGAGTTCCGATATTTCACCAATCAGCATCAAAAGCACAACAACAATCCCGGCAAGTGTTACCAGCATTGCCTGTTCATCCCGCCCGCTTTTGGCAAGAAGTTGATGAGATACACTAACCAAAAGGCCAATTCCTATGATTTTGAAAATCAGTTCCGCACTCACATGGAACTCCTTTCAGCAAAGAAATGAAATAAGGTCTTTTACAAAAATAGTATGATCATTGCAATCCCAAGTGAGATTCCCAACACGTTATACAGCCGTTTCTTTGTCGGAAAATTGGCCTTTGATTCACGAAGTTTTTCTTCTAAAAGATCACACAGCAAATCACAAGATTTTATTTGCTCGTCTATTGGCAATCTTCCCACCGTTTCAGCAAAACTCAAAAAACGTGTTTCGGTGAAACTGTCATAACCAAAACGATCTTTCTCTGATAAATAAGCATCCTTCAGTCCTTTTTTCCTTAGATGTACCAAAAAATCACTGTCCTGTAACGACGGATAGGAAAACCGTTGGTATATCTCATCCAGATGAATGCGGAAAAAAGCAACATTTTGACGAATCGACCGAATCAAATATAACATCCCTTCGGCGGATTCTATTTGTTCCTTTTCCCTTTTGGCTAAAAGATGTCCGCCTAAGGCAGAAAACAGAAAAACAAAAAGAAGTCCTGTAAACTTGATCATTTTATCGTATATGATGATTGGCAGATATTTCTTTGGCAGAGGTAAAAGTTAGAATCGGGGGATTTCCGATTCTGACACCACGAACTCCAATATACTCTGAAAACAAATGATGCTCATGGAGAATCCGTATGTTTTCACGTAGCAGAAGTTCTTCTATGTTAGAAGCGTGTGCGGTTGCTATCACAGGAACGCCTGCGTTTTGTGCCGAAAGAAGTGAAACGACTTCCTCACGTCCTCCGATTTCATCACAAACAATATACTGCGGAGATAGTGTTCTTGTAGCGATTTCGATCCCTTTTCCGCGCGGATAGCCGGACAAAAAATCAATATGACAACTTTCGTGAAGCGGTTCGGTTTCTATTTCACATCTTGTATCTATCACCGCAACCCGACGTGGCGGAGCCCCTGATGATAATTGTCGTACCAAATCTCGCAGAATTGTGGTTTTTCCCATGTTAGGGGGCGAAAAAATCAAAACACTCTCACTAAAAGACTTTTTGGCAAGATATGTATAGATTTCAATTGAAATATTATAAATAAAGTGCGGTATGCGTATGTTTAAGCTGTTAACAGAAGAGAGATTTTTAATTTTGCCATCCTCGCACACGGCTTTTCCAACAACACCCACACGCACTCCTTCTTTCAATGCAATATATCCCTCTGTCATACTATCCATATGAGAATAAAGCGAGTTATGGCACAAAGCCGCAATGATTCGGTTCATCAAATCATCATGAACAACAAGGGGGCAAACATGGTTTTCGCCGTATCCGTATGATCCGCACTCTCCTCTGGCAAGCGTTAAAGAAAGCGGCTTCCCTCTTCTGATGCGTATTTCTGTAACACTGTTTTCAAATTTTTCAATAAATCGGTACACATCTCGTGGCAAATACTGTCGTAATTGTTCAATCGTTTTCAAATCATGCTCATTCCTTTAATAGACAAGGTCTGCTTACACGCAATATATACTCGTCCTCAAAATAAAATATGCAAGAGAGGATATAATAAAAAGGTGTTGCACCTTTGGCGCAACACCTTTGAAAAACAGTATATTATTCGGGAATGATACAACCGTATGTTCCGTCTTTTTTACGGTACACAACATTTACCTCTCCGCTTTCATCATTGGAAAACACATAGAAATCATGCTCAAGAAGATTCATTTGCATAATAGCTTCTTCGCAAGACATGGGTTTGAACTTAAATGATTTTGTGCGAACGGCAAATTCGGTTTCTTCCTCAAAATCCTCAACAGGAACAATATCAGGCGCATTTCCTTTTAGGAATGCTCCTTCTCTCAATCGCTTGGCAAGCCTTGTTTTATTCTTTCTGATCTGCCGTTCAATGGCATTCAATGCTTTGTCAAGCGCGTTCTGGTAAGTTTCGTCAGACTGTTCGCTGTGGAAAAAGATTCCCACACTCGTAATCGTGAGTTCAAGATTATCGAAATTGCCTTTTTGGGAGATAACAACGGTTGCTTCCGCGTCATCCTTGAAGAACTTTTCATACTTCAACAATTTGCGTTCAACTGTTTCACGAAAACCTCTCGGAACTTCTGTTTTTCTGCCAATAACTGTTACCTTCATTCTACTTACCACCTTTCGTGTTTAGCAAGACAGCTATCTGTCTTTGTGAATATTGTACCATGAAACGAAATGTTTGTCAATATATATTGTTAAGTTTAACCATCTTTTTTCAGGTTTTTTCTATATGTAGTTTTTTTATTTGATTGAAAAGCATTGACACTTGATTGCTTCTATGCTACAATACATACACAAACCAAACGAATCATGAAAGGGGTTGATTTGATGTTAAAAAAGAAACTCTTCCGTGTTGCAACAGTCTTCCTTTCTCTGCTATTGATCATAACC
>JAFQNZ010000249.1 GCA_017395715.1 Clostridia bacterium
GCCGATCACTTCTTCAAGGGTATCATAGGGCTTACCCGTGACCGAAAGCATCACGTCACCCGGGCGCAAAAGTCCGTAAAGACCGATGGCAAGCGCCTGTGTGCCGTTCACGATCGAATGGCGCACAATGGCAGCCTCCGCATCAAACACGTCGGCAAAAATGAGATCAAGCGTATCTCTGCCCTTATCGTTATAGCCGTAGCCGGTTGTACCCGCAAACATCGCGTCCGAAACGCGGTGCTTCGAAAACGCCGCCATCACCTTTTGCGTGCCGCGAAACGCCACGGCATCAATTTCGGCAAAACGCTCTTTCAGCGCTTCTTCCGCTTCTTTCACAAGAGCGAGGGTTGTTTCTTTGAACATCATATCATAAACTTCCTTTCGGGAATGTAATCTCACTAAATTATTATTGTAGCATAGATTCTCGTTTTTTGCAAGAAGAAAAATCACATCGACAAAACTTCAAATCTTGTCGATAGAAGTATACTCGTCAAACATTTGTCACATTTCTATTGCTTTCTATTGTGTTCTATCGCATTCTATCGGTTTTGTCAATAGCAAATCTGTAAGTTGGTTTAACTCAAAAAAGAAAAGCCGCTATCAAGGTACATTTCTGTACCTTGATAGCGACTTTCGCTTAAATGATTTGTTTATTATGATGCCGTTCTATACTTCTTTGCTTGCACGCGATACATTTCAGCGTACTTGCCATTCATAAGCATTAGTTCTTCGTGAGAACCGCTCTCGACGATTTCACCGCTGTCAAACATATAGATTTTATCTGCCATTCGCGTGGTAGAGAGTCTGTGCGAAATAAAGATAACCGTTCTGCCCTCCAGGTTTTCGAGGATAGATTGGTTAAGCTCATACTCCGCAATCGGGTCAAGCGCGCTTGATGGCTCATCCATAATGATAAGCTCATAAGGTCTTGCAAACACTCTCGCGATTGCTATCTTCTGCGACTCACCGCCCGAGAGACCAACGCCTTCTTTGCTGAATTCCGTCGTAAGCTGCGAGTGAATTCCGTTTGGCAGCTGCTGGAGCTTCTCGTCAAAAGATGCTGCACGAAGTGCAGACAGTACTGCTTCTTCATCCGCATCGGTATATTCGCCGCCCATCACATTTTCTGCAATGGTTGCCGCAAACACCTTATAGTCTTGAAATACTGCCCCGATATGTTCACGGTATTTTTCGGGAGCATACTCTTTAATATTCCGTCCATTATACAATATCTCGCCGCTTGTGGTATCGTAAAGTCTCATAAGAAGCTTGATCAGCGTGGTTTTGCCTGCGCCGTTGTATCCAACAAATGCAACCCGATCGCCCCTCTTAATTTCCAAATTAAGACCCTTGAGTGTCTTTTTCTCATCCTTGGTAAAGGGATATGCGAAGTCAAGATTTTTTACCGTCAGCGACTCAAACGCAGGAACCTCTGTTTCTTCACCTTTGATCTGCGGTTCATATTCAATAAACTTCTTGACTTTTTCTATGTAAAGGCTATGGTCGTGGAATTTATTGAAATGATTTCCAATATCATCAATCGTCCAATAAAGCTTGAAGCTTGCATTGATACTTGCAGAAAAGCTACCGAGCGAGAGCGTAGGATCAACGATATAACGCACGATCAGATAGCTTGTTACACCTGCCGACGGAAGCAAATCGGTCAGCATGATCGATAGCAGTGAAACCCCGAAAATCCGACCCATATACTTTTTAATGCAAGCAATCTTGGTTTCGGTCGTTGTTTTATAGTCGTTTCTCAAATGCTCCGCAATCCCGCCTTGACGAAGTTCTTTCGCATAATCTTGAAGATAGAATACACGTCCGATATAACTGAGCTTTCGATTGATCGGATTCATTTCAAGATTCTTATCGTAGCGAATCTTATTGAGCTTGTTTTTGATAATAAACCCAAGACTCACAGCAACAAGGAGCATAACGGCAACAATCCAGTCCATCGCTACCAGTAAACCGAGAATCGCAACACTGGAAACAACTCGGTTAATAAAGATGCTGAAGTTTTCCATGATATGAGCCACACGCTCGGATGACTCGCGGATCGCCCAAATAAAGTCGTTATAAAATTCGGGATCGTCGTAACAGCTTTGGTCAAGCTCACGCGCCTTTTGATACAGCTCATTTTGGACAGCTTCATGCAGAATCAGCTTTACTCTGGGAACGTACACTTGAAGTCGCCATTTGTTGAAGAGCTCAAGTACAGCGCTGTATCCGGCAAAGAGCAATACCCAAAACAACACGGTTTTGAATTCGACTCCCGCTTCTATGGCATCAAACAGATATTTTGTAAACAGCACGATAATAATGTGCCACGCACCGCGCCCCAGTGCTTCGCCAAGCGTTACAAAGGTGTAGGAAGGCGTATACTTGAAGGAATACTTGAGCATAAACCACAAGTTCTTGGAAACGCGTATAAAACCGTGCCTTTTCTCTTTTTCTTTCTTTTTTTCCTTGCTCATGCCGTCACCTCCTCTGCATCCGCATAGGTATCGGCCTGCTTATGCCACATATCTGCGAACTTGCCGTTCATGGCAAGAAGCTCACTGTGCGTTCCTTGTTCGATGATCTCGCCGTTTTCAAACAGATACACACGGTCTGCCATCGTTACACTGGAAAGTCTGTGAGAAATGAAAATAACCGTTTTGCCCTCGCAGGCTTCAAACATATTACGGTACATTTCTTGCTCGGCAATCGGGTCAAGAGCAGACGTAGGCTCGTCCATAATAACGATCTCTTGCTTACCTGCAAATATTCTTGCTATGGAGATCTTCTGCGCTTCACCGCCCGAAAACATCGCACCTTCTTTATCAAATTCTCTTGTCACATTGGAATCAACGCCATTTGAAAGAGATTCGATTTTGCCATAAACACCTGCTCTTTCAAGGGCATCTTTCACGGTGGCCCTATCCTCATCGGTAATATCACCGCGAAGCATTACGTTTTCGGCAACGGTTGTCGCAAACAGACGGTAATCTTGGAATACCGTTCCAAACAAGTTACGATAAGAGGAAAGACGCCAGTTTTTGATATTCTCTCCATTCAGAAGTATCTCTCCCTCGCTCGGGTCATACAATCTTTGCAAGAGTTTAACAAGGGTTGTCTTACCCGCGCCGTTGTGACCGACAATCGCTATTTTCTCACCAACATTCACCGTGAGATTGACATTGGCAAGTGCCGGCTTCTCTTGCCCTTCATACCGAAAGGTCATGTTCTTGAGTTCAAGTTTTTCAAAGGAAGGAACAACAGGTGCATTTTCATCCTCTGCAATATGTACCTCGTACTCTAAGAAATCACGAAGGTTATCAACATAAAGTGAATTTTCATCGAGCTTGAAGAAAACGTCACCTATATAGTTAACATTGCCCGCAACATTGGAAATCGAGTTGATCACAACAAAGCAATCTCCCAGAAGCATATTCTTTGCCACAAGTGTCTTAAACGCCGCAAGAACGATCGTACCCGCATACACAACGACATCAAAAACAAAATCAAACAAATAGCGGAAGAACATCAGTTTATATCCGAATTGGTTTACGATCCCCTTCATTTCGGAAATGCTTGCGTGCATACGCTTGTACATGACCTTCCACATTTCGGTAAGACGCATCTCTTTGGAGAAGTCGTTCAGATAGAATGTTCTGCGTACATAGTCGCGCTGTCTTGCCACTTCTCTGTAGCGCATATTGTAATCATATTGAAGTCGATTGCGCTTCTTCCCAATGAGAAGCGTACAGAAAAACGGTAAAAAAGCGAGAATTAAGAATATGGGATCTATGGTGATAATCAGAGTGCCTACCGCAACAACGTTAATGGTGATCCAAATAACGTCGAGGATGTTATTCATAACTGTATAGGCTCTGTTGGTTGCTTCACTGGTGGCTTTTACGTATGTATCGTAAAAAGCCGAACTTTCAAAACAAGCGAGATCAACTTCCACCGCTTTCTTCTGAAGCAGGTTTTGAATATAGGCTTCTATTTTGGGATATTTGAGTTCAAAATAACAGCTTGATATGCTCTCGAAAAGCATATACAAAACTGAATATCCGAACATACATCCGAGAGTGATAAGAATAATTTTTAATTCTTTGCCCTCCTGTAATGCGTTAAGGGCGTATTGATACAAATAGGTGTTCAGCAAAAACGAATGAACCGAACCAAGCACGGTAGCGATCAAAGCCAATATCGGCACTCCGGGACAAGCTTTGATGATCAGACCAAGCATATATCCATTGTTCTTAAACGTTCGTTTCCAATCTATCTTTTTCTTCTTTTGCTTTTGCTTTTGTTCTTTTTCTTTTTTCATTGATTTCCTCTTAAATGACACGCTGATTTTTTATCCTTTATCATCTTTGACACAGTTCACCTTGCAGACACCGTTAACATTATACTGCTCCCCGTGAAACTGAAGGTTGATAAGATTGATTCCTTCAGAGCAGATATGCTCACTTTGCTCCATAAGCTTGCGACC